>CAJXMY010000096.1 GCA_913056435.1 uncultured Hyphomonadaceae bacterium
GGTGCGCAGGGCCCGCCAGTTCCTGAGGGATGTGGCAGAGGTCGACCGTCGGAGACTGGCGCGGGATGGCACGGAGGTGCGCCGGACCGCGCCAACCGATCTCAGCCGGTTTCCAGCCTATTACCGACAGAACTTTCATTATCAGACCGATGGCTGGTTCAGCGAGGACAGCGCGGAGATTTATGATCATCAGGTCGAGGCGCTGTTTACCGGTGCCGCCGCCGCCATGCGTCGCGCGGCTCTGGCGGCACTGGCGAAAGAGCTGAAGGGGTGCGATCAGCGGGCATACAGGGTTCTGGATGTTGGTTGCGGGACGGGCCATTTCATGCACCGGACGCTGCACAATTATCCCAGGCTGAGACTGACCGGACTGGATTTGTCACCGGCCTATGCCGAGGCGGCCCGTCAGGCGACGCGGCGCTGGGGGCAGGCCAGTGTTGTCGAGGGCCAGGCCGAAGCGATGCCTTTTGAGTCCGGCAGTTTCGACAGCTTGGTGTCCATTTATTTGTTTCACGAACTGCCCCCGCGGATCCGACCGGTCGTGATCGCGGAGGCGGCCAGAGTGCTGCGTCCGGGGGGCGCTTTTGTCATCGCGGACAGTCTTCAATTTGGGGACAATGCCGGCCTGGACGGGTTTCTGGAATATTTCCCTGAAGGATTTCATGAACCCTACTACAAGGGATACTTGTCATGGGATTTCGCACCCGCCATGCAGGCTCAGGGGTTCGAACGGGAGTCCACACAGCTGGCCTTTCTGACCAAGGTCAGTGTCTGGCGTAAGGCCAATTAGGGAGCGGATATGCGTGATCGACCACTTGTCCTGATCACCGGGGCCTCGGCGGGAATCGGGGCGGAGTTTGCCCGTCAGTATGCGGCACGGGGCTGGGACGTGGCACTTACGGCGCGCCGGGCGGAGCGCCTCAAGACCCTCGCCAATGATCTGAAGACCGAATATGGGACGCAGGCCTATCTCATTGCACAGGATCTGGCGGCGCCTGACGGGGTTTCAGCCATCCTCGACGCGGTTGAGCGTACGGGTCGGAATGTGGATGGGCTGGTCAACAATGCTGGCTACGGTCTGCCGGGCACATTTTTCAATACAGACTGGTCGGACCAGGCGGATTTTCTTCGCGTTCTGTACACGGCGCCGGTCTAGCTGACCCACAAGCTTCTGCCTGGCATGGCGGAACGCGATTATGGCCGGATCATCAATGTCGCCTCCCTGGCGGGGTACACGCCAGGTTCGGCCGGCCACACGCTTTACGCCAGTGTGAAGGCGGGCCTGATCAAGTTTTCCGAAAGCATACACGCCGAAGCAGACGCCTGCGGGTATGGAAATGTCCACTGCACCGCGCTGTGCCCGGGTTTTACCTGGTCGGAGTTCCATGACGTCAACGGAACCCGCGAACAGACCCGCTCAATGCCTGGCTGGCTTTGGATGGATGCAGCGCCCGTTGTGGAAGCTGGAATCGAGGCCTGTGAACAGGGACGGCCCGTCACTGTCCCCGGGGCTGTCAATAAGGGCCTGGCGAGCCTGTCCCGTCTTTTGCCGGAGCCCGTGGCCCGGCACCTGATTGCCAGCCAGAGCCGACGGTTCCGGAGTGTGACTTAGCGATTGCCTTGCGGCCTGTGGCGAAGACGCCTATGGGGCGAGGATAAGAAAAGGAGAATGGTCGTTTGAGTAGCTTGCTTCTTGCCCTTCATGCCTATTTTCTGGCGCCAGTCCTGACGATCTTCTTCTGGGCTATGCTGGTATATGTTCTGCTGGGCTGGCTTTTGGTGGCGAATGTTGTTGATAATCGAAACCACACGGTCCGGTCGATCTACAGCTTCCTGTTCCAGATCATTGAACCTGTGGCCCGCCCCGTGCGCCGGGTTGTGCCGCCGTTGGGAAATCTTGACATCTCTATTCTTGTGATCGCCCTCGCCATCCCTTTCCTGAGGGATTGGTTTCTGCCGCGCTTGTTTCTGGCAATACCCTTCTAAGAACGAGGTCGGCGCATGAGAGCTCAGCTGATTTCCGGCAAGGATGTGGCGGCGGAAGTTCGTCAGAAAGTGGCGGCAGTTGTGGAGATGTGCCCCTGTGTGCCCTGCCTTGCCGTAGTCCTTGTGGGAGAAGATCCTGCATCGCAGGTTTATGTCCGGAACAAAATCCGCCAGACCGAGGAGGTCGGTATGCGGTCTGTTCATCACAGGCTGGACGCCAGCACCACTCAAGCGGACCTCGAGGCTGTCCTTGAGGCGCTCAACCAGGATCCGGATATTGATGGGATCCTGCTGCAGCTTCCTCTGCCCGCCGGGCTGGATGAAGCTGCGGCGATCGAAAAAATTCATCCCGCAAAAGACGTCGATGGTTTGACCGAGATCAGCGCCGGTCGCCTTATTCAAGGCAAGCCGGGGCTACGGCCATGTACCCCCACGGGATGTGTCGTTCTTGCGAAGCACGCGCTTGGTGATGACCTGTCGGGCCAGCATGTTGTTGTGATTGGGCGGTCTATCCTGGTCGGAAAGCCGGCGGCTCTGTTATTTCTGGCTGAGAATTGTACGGTTAGCCTTGCTCATTCCCGAACCCGGGATTTGCCCGGTCTCTGCCGTGAGGCTGATATTCTCGTTCCGGCTGTGGGGCGCCCCCAAATGGTACGCGGAGATTGGATCAAACCGGGCGCCTGCGTCATCGATGTCGGCATCAATCGTGTCCCTGCGCCGGACAAGGGCGAGGGCAAGACCCGGCTGGTCGGCGATGTGGCCTTTGAAGAAGCATGCGATGTTGCCGGAGCGGTAACACCGGTCCCGGGGGGGGTCGGACCAATGACCATTGCCTGCCTCTTGCAGAACACCGTTCTGGCCGCCATCAGCCGTCGCGGCTGGTCGATCCAGACAGATTTTTGAGTCAGGATTACCAGGTCCGGCAAAGCCCTGTATTTGAATGGCTTTGGGATCAACAAAAGGGGCTCTGCGCCTTGTGTGGACAGCCGATGGCGCGACATCGCTTTGAGCGGTCCCATGCGCGCTTGTGGGTACAGGATCGGGCGACCTTGGATCATATTTTCCCTAAATCTAAAGGGGGCTCGGATAGCCTGGCGAATCTGCAGCTGGCACATGCCATATGCAATAAACGCAAAGGGAACCGGACCTAGTCTTGATCGGCGCTGTCGGGAAAAGCCTGATCCATGTTCAGGGCGGGAGCGCGGCTCAGTCCGCCAATTTGCCGTGCCGGGATACCTGCAACGGTGCACCGTGCGGGCACGTCGCGAAGCACCACAGAGCCTGCGGCAATCTTGGCCTCATCCCCAATGGTGATGTTTCCAAGAACTTTCGCACCGACCGAAACCAGAACGCCAGAGCCAATCTTTGGATGACGGTCGCCCACCTCTTTGCCCGTTCCGCCTAGCGTAACGCCCTGCATGATGGAGCAGTTGTCGCCAATGATAGCGGTTTCGCCGATGGTAATCCCGCTGGCATGGTCCAGCATGACCCCACGGCCAATCCGGGTGGCAGGGTGTATATCCACCCCAAACTTTTCGCTGGCGCGGGCTTGGAAGTGGAAGGCCAGTGTTTCCCGGCCCTCCGACCAGAGATGGTTCGCCACCCTGTGGGTCTGCAGGGCCAGGAATCCCTTGAAGAAGAGGAAGGGCTGCAGCATGCCCCGGCACGCTGGGTCGCGTTCCAGCGTGGCCTGCATGTCAGACTCAGCTTTTTCAACCAGAGTGTGATCTGCGTCGTAAACCGAGGCAATGACATGGCGGACTTGCTGGGCGCCCATTTCGGCGCCCGCCAGCTTTTCGGCCAGATGAAACGCCAAGGCCTGATTGAGTGTTTCATGACTGAGGATGGCGGCATTGATGTAACTCGCCAGCGTTGGTTCATCAGCTGCCGCAGCGCGGGCCTCGAACCGCAAGCGGGTCCAGACTGGCGGTGGCGCTCCAATATCAGGATTATCAGACATTAAACTTTCGCTCCGCGCCTGACATGGTGCTAATCTTGGCTGGCTTCAAGTTAAGCCGCGTTCATTTCCAGCGTTGCCATATGGATGAACCTTAAGGCAAAACTCTGTGGGGAGACCCGCACCACTTCTCCGCGCAGCCGACCGACCGATACTGTTTCACCGATCTGGAGCCCGATACTATCGCTACAGTCGAAAGCTGCGCCGGTCAGCGAGATATCGGTAACCCGCGCCTCGAGCCTCGAGCCATCCGCCAGCGTTATGAGAGTGGGTGTGGGTTTGCTGGCCTCGAAAGAGGTGGTCTCGGTCTCGTCCTGTGGCAGGGCCCCATTCAGTAAGGCCATCAGGCGCTCAGACAATTTGGCACGCTTGTGAGGGCCGATTGTGAATTCAACACAGAATCCAGTCTCGACCTGGCGGACAATTGTCGCAGCCACACGACCTAAGCCATCAAAATAGCATACGATGGAGGCACCGACGGGGGGCGGTGTTGGAGAGTCAATGGTGGCGCCGCCACAAGAAATTTCTTGTGTTTCAAGCCCGTGCTCCGTTTCGTCGAACAGGAAACGGCCGCGGAGCTTGAGCTCAAGGCGGCGGTACCGTCGCCGATCCGCTGGTGACTTTACCTTGATACGGCTTTTCTTCACGTTGGCTCGGGTCGTGTCCATAAGAATTCCCCTGCTGCACTGTGTTCCAGTAGTTCGAAACAGCCACAGCTACCCAGTTCCAACTCTTCCTATTTCAATTGCGTTCACAAAAGGTTGAAGTGGGGTGGGAACATGTCACTATATCGGTCAGCCTTGGGAGAGTCGGCAGGACCATGAGCAAAACGGAATCGTATGACTACGTCATTGTGGGGGCAGGCAGCGCGGGATGCGTGCTCGCGAACCGTCTGAGCGCGGACCCTGATGTAACCGTCTGTTTGATTGAGGCGGGTAAACCTGACAACTCGCTCTTGGTGCGCATGCCCGCGGGCGTCGGCAATCTTCTAAAATATGACAATGCTTTGAACTGGGGTTTCTGGACCGTCCCGCAGACCCATATGAACGGCCGAAAGCTGTACTGGCCCAGAGGGCGAGTTCTAGGCGGGTCGTCTTCAATTAATGGCATGATCTATATCCGGGGGCATGCCAGAGACTATGATCAGTGGCGACAAAGTGGCCTGACGGGGTGGGGTTATGGCGATGTGCTGCCCTATTTCCGCCGGTCAGAATCCTTTGAGCATGGCGAGAACGCTTATCATGGTGGCAACGGCCCTCTGAATGTCAGTGAGAGCCCGATGGACAACACGGTTTTTGAACGTTTTGTCGAAGCGGGGCAGCAGGCTGGTTTTTCGGTTACGGATGATTTTAACGGGGCTCAGCAGGAGGGCTTCGGACGATATCAGAGAACCATTCACAAAGGCGAACGTTGGAGCGCGTCCTTCGCTTATCTGCACCCCGTGATGAAGCATCGTAAAAACCTGACGGTGAAGTCGACGGCTCTGGTGTCACGTGTGGTTTTCCGTGGCGGCACGGCTCACGGTGTCGAGCTGGTGCCCAGAAGAGGGGCGGAACCAGAGCTCATTTATTGCAGTGGAGAAGTGATTGTTTCCGCTGGGGCGGTCCAGTCCCCTCAAGTTCTGATGTTGTCGGGCATCGGCCCAGCGGATGCCATTCGCCGGCATGGTATCACTCCCATCGCAGATGTGGCGGGCGTTGGACAGCACATGCAGGACCACCTCGACGTCACCATTGTGAACACACTCAAGGAAAAGATCTCGGCCTATTCCGCCCAGGCCGGTCTGAAAAAATTGACGGTGGCCCTGCGATACCTGATGTCCAAATCGGGTCCGGGGTCAGACAATTTCCTTCAGGCAGGAGCCTTTCTGAAGTCCCGGGAGGGTCTGGATCGGCCGGATGTCCAACTACACCTGCTCAATGCCATGATGTTCGATCATGGCAACACAGCTTCAGAAGGAGACGGTTTCACGGTGCATGCCTGCCAGCTGCGCCCGGAGTCCCGGGGGACGATTGGTCTGGCGAGCGCAGATCCGTTCGACGCGCCACTGATTGACCCGAACTATCTTGCGACCGAGGAAGATCGGCGGGTTATGCGTGACTCGGTCAAAATGTGTCGGCATATCTGCGCGCAGCCAGCCCTTGCGGAGTTGATTGGCGAAGAGGTTCTCCCCGGGCTGGAGGTCGGCAGCGATGATGCCATCGATGCGTTTGTTCGGGCGAGGGGCGAAACGATTTATCATCCGGTCGGAACCGTTCATATGGGTATCAGGGAAGATGCCCCGCTTGACCCCGAGCTGAGGGTGCGGGGTGTCGACGGCCTGCGAGTGGTTGATGCGTCCGTGATGCCGACCTTGATCGGCGGAAATACCAATGCCCCGACCATCATGATTGCGGAGAAGGCCTCTGACATGATCCGCGGGATAGCTCCACCGCATCCCGACGAGGTTGAGGTCGCGGCCTGAAAGCAGGGGTCGTGGCGTCAGCCTTGATTCGTGAGTGAGCGGCCTTAATCTCCGAACCAAGACAATCACAGGCTTGGAGGGATCAGTGGCAGGCTCAGACTTTGTAAATACGCGGACGGAAGGCAATTTGCTTATCGTCGAGATGAACCGTCCTGAAAAGATGAATGCTCTTCATCCCCCAGCAAACAAGCAACTTGGGGAAGTTTTCGACGAGTTCGCGGCGAATAAGGACCTCTGGGTGGCGATCATTACCGGGGCTGGGGACCGGGCCTTCAGTGCGGGGAATGATCTGCGCTATCAGGCAGAAGGCGGCGAAATGTTCCCTGTGCCGTCCGGATTTGGTGGCCTGACCAATCGGTACGATTTGAACAAACCGGTGATTGCTGCGGTCAATGGTGTCGCGATGGGCGGTGGTTTTGAGATCGCTTTGGCGTGTGACCTGATCATTGCCTCAGAGAATGCCCGGTTTGCTTTGCCAGAACCACGTGTCGGTCTGGCGGCCCTTGCTGGAGGTCTGCATAGATTGCCGCGCCAGATTGGCCTGAAGCAGGCTATGGGCATGATTCTGACCGGGCGCCACGTCCCTGCGGAAGAGGGTCAGGCTCTGGGTTTCGTGAATGAGGTGGTCCCGCAAGCAGACCTTATGGACACGGCAAAGCGCTGGGCAGGCCTGATCATGGAGTGTAGCCCAATGTCGATACGGGCGTCCAAGCAGGCGGTCATGGGGGGGCTGGATGTCGCGAATTTCGAAGAGGCCTTCAAAACCCGTTTCCCCGCGATTGTAGATATGCTCAAGAGCGATGATTTTGTAGAAGGACCACGTGCATTTGCCGAGAAACGCAAGCCGAACTGGAAGGGTGAATAAGGACGGTTTGTGGTGCGGGGGACGACGGACAACGAGGAAAGGATAGAGGGGTCATGCTCAGCGTTCTGAAAACGCTGTCGAGTGCAGGCAGCAAGATTATCGCGACCTTTTTCATGGTCTTGATCTTGATCATGCTGTCTGTGTTGTTTTTTCCTCAGGGCTTTAATCTGGTCAGTGATGCGGCCAATCATCTGGCCAATCTTGAAATAGCCCGCAACCCGCCAGTCAGTGAGCGGGGGAAGACACTCGTCCGCCTGTTCATCAACGAGGCCTCGATTTTCGGGATCCTTATTACTCTCATCGCGCGGATGGTGGTAGAAATCCTTATATTGCTTGGGATGTTTTTGTGGCGCCTGGTCAATCCACCCGCTGGGCCGGACAATGAATCCCAACCGGTGCGTCCAGGAGCTTTTTATGGGCGCAACTCAGG
>CAJXMY010000097.1 GCA_913056435.1 uncultured Hyphomonadaceae bacterium
TATTCCACCCGCACAGCCTCTATCGCGGCATTTGATTCGCTGGGGGTTGAGCTGATCGTGATTGCCGGGATGATCGTTGGCTCGCTGCCTTTTGTGCATTATCTGGCGCTGACCAGGGGCGGCTGGCGCAGCCTTATCCGTGATCCGCAGGTGAGCTGGTTTATCGCGCTTATCCTTGCTATCGTGATGCTGATCACCGCCTATCTGGCTGGCAGCGGCTATGGGCTGATGCAGGCCCTGCGGCTGGCCAGTTTCAATGCGATTTCAATTATGACCGGCACCGGCTATGGCACGGCAGATTTCGCCAGCTGGGGCGGCTTTGCCACAACCATTTTGCTGATCGGAATGTTTGTTGGCGGCTGTGCCGGGTCCACAACCTGCGGGATCAAGATGTTTCGGCTTGAGATCAGCTTCCGGGCCGTGATGGCCCATGCGCGGCAGATGATCAGCCCCCATCGCGTGGTCCGTATCCGCTATGCCGGCAAGGTGATCGACAACGAGACGCTGCAATCGGTCATGGTTTTTGTCTTCCTTTACCTCGGAACTTTCGTGATCGCCGCCATTCTGCTCAGCCTGACCGGGCTGGATGTGCTGACAGCCATATCCGGGGCCGCCACCAGTGTGTCCAATGTGGGCCCCGGTCTTGGTCCCGTGATCGGCCCCGCGGGAACATTCGAGCCCCTCAGCGACCGGGCGAAGTGGGTCTGCGCCACCGCCATGCTGCTGGGACGGCTGGAATTCACCGCAGTCTTCGTCCTGATGACCCGGCGGTTCTGGAAAGGCTGAGCTGGACAGTGCCCGGGCACGCCCCAGCGACCCGCCGCGGATATAGGATTGATCCCGGACCAGCAATCTGCGAGATGGCGGTCATGGCCGATACTGCTTCCAACGACACCTCCTCACTGGACGCCGTCATGCGATCCATGGGGCAACGCGCCCGAGCCGCCGCGGCGGAGCTTGCACAGACAACGCCCAAGGCGCGTACTGAAGGCCTGCTGGCCATGGCCTCAGCCCTCGGCGATGCGCAGACCGATCTCATCGCCGCCAATCAGAAGGATCTTGAAACCGGTCGGGCGAAGGGCCTGACTCCAGCCATGATGGACCGCCTGGCCCTGACACCGGACCGGGTGTCCGGGATCGTTGAGGCCCTGCGGGAGGTGGCGCGCCTCGCAGATCCTGTCGGCGCCGAAATCGCCCGGTGGACGGTGCCATCTGGTCTTGATATCGCCCGTGTCCGGACGCCTCTGGGCGTGATCGGGATCATTTACGAGGCCCGTCCCAACGTCACCGCAGATGCCGCGGCCCTGTGCCTGCGCTCAGGGAATGCAGCGCTGCTGCGTGCGGGCAGTGAAAGCCTGAATTCCGCCCTGGCCATCACCACAGCATTGCGCCGGGGACTGGCCGAGGCCGGCTTGCCGGAGGATGCCATCCAACTGGTCGACACCACGGACCGGGCCGCGGTCGGGGCCATGCTGAGCGGACTGGAGGGCAGCATTGATGTCATCGTCCCGAGGGGCGGCAAAGGGCTTGTTGCCCGTGTACAGGCCGAAGCCCGGGTGCCGGTGATCGGTCATCTCGAAGGCATCTGCCATATCTATGTGGACGCGGCGGCGGACCTTCAGAAGGCTGTCGACCTGGTGGTCAACGCCAAGATGCGGCGGACTGGAGTCTGCGGGGCCGCGGAAACGCTTCTGGTCGATCAGACTGCAGCCGGCACCCTGCTGCCAGTGCTGGCCAAAGCCCTGTCCGAGGCGGGCTGCCAGCTGCGGGGGGATGAGGCGGCGCGCGCCCTCGTCCCCGACATGGGGCCGGCCACCGAGACCGACTGGCGCACAGAATATCTCGACGCCATCCTGTCGGTCCGCCTCGTCGATGGCGTCGCCGGCGCCATGGACCACATCCGGACCTACTCCACCGGCCATACGGAAGCCATCGTCACCGAGGACATCGCGATCGCCGAGCGGTTCCTGGCCGGGGTGGATGCCGGCATCGTGATGCACAATGCCTCCACCCAGTTCGCCGATGGCGGCGAGTTCGGCATGGGCGCGGAAATCGGGATTGCCACGGGCCGCATTCATGCCCGCGGGCCGGTCGGCGCCGAGCAGCTGACCATTTTCAAATATGTGGTCCGGGGCACGGGGCAGACCCGGCCCTGATCTCGCCGGCCAATTGATCGCGACGTTATTTTCGGGCACAGCCATGACCATGGCCCGGTTATATGCATACTCGAAACCATGCGCGGCACCTCCGGTGAGCACCCCGCGATGAGCGCGGCGCGGTTCTTTCGGGCACTGCCACCAGCAGGGACACGCCAGAGACTGGGACTGTTCGGTGGCAGCTTTGACCCGGTCCATAGTGGTCATCTGCACCTCGCCCGAACGGCGCTGAAACAGCTCCAGCTCGATGCGGTGTGGTGGTTTCCGGCACGCGGCAATCCCCTGAAAGAGGCGGCCAGCGCGTACACGCAGCGCCTTGAGGGCGTCCGGAACGCCGTGCGGGGAGATCGCGCCATGCGGGTCAGCCCGCTCGAAGCCGAAGCGGGCCTGACTTATTCCCTTGATCTCATCCGGCTGGTGAAAGCCCACTGCCGGCAGGCCCAGCTTGTCTGGCTGATGGGGTCGGACAATCTGGCCAGCTTCCATCACTGGAAAGCTTGGCGCGAGATCGCTGAAACGGTTCCCATTGCGGTTATTGCGCGACCGGGATCTCTCGTCTCCGCCCGGAACGCGCCTTTCGCCAGACTCTATCGCGACAGACGCCTGCCCCGTCATCTCGCCGCCCGTCTGCCACAGGCCCCACCGCCGGCCTGGACCTGGCTGAGCGCCCCTTTGGACCCGGTGTCCTCGACCGCGCTGCGCGCCGCGCAGGCATCATCCTGATATCGGGCCTAGAGTCCCTCGTCGACAAGTGTTAAGGCACGAAGAGTGAAACAAGAATGGAGCAAGGCCCTGTCCGCCTCCCAGACCGAGAGTAAACCCGCCCGCGCGGCCTCAATTGAAGACATTCGCGCGCTGTCCGGAACGCTGATCAAATCCCTCGAAGATGACAAGGCGGAAGACCTGACGGTCATAGACCTGACTGGAAAGTCCTCGCTCGCCGATCTCATGATCATCGCTTCGGGGCGTTCGGCCCGCCATGTAAGTGCCCTGGCCGATCATCTGGCCCGCACCGTGAAAGACACGGCGGGCCGAAGCCCGAAAATCGAGGGCCTGCCAAATGCGGACTGGGTATTGATCGATTTAGGCGACATTATTGTTCACCTGTTCCGGCCAGAAGTCCGCGCCTTCTACAATCTTGAAAAAATCTGGGCCGATGACCAGACTGCGCCCTCGCGCCCCACGGTCTGAGCCGGGACCTCGGCCGGGTCAGGATTCACTGTACCCGCCACCGCCGCCTGAAGTCCGCCTTGCCGCCCGCCTGAAGCCGGGTCACGAGACATGAAATTCACCATTCTGTCCGTCGGTCGTCTGAAAACAGGACCCGCAGCCGACCTACTCGACGACTATGTCAGCCGGTTCCGGAAGACGGGACGACAGATCGGCTTCAGATCGCTGGACCTGGTTTCGGTCCCCGCGGGTCCAGACCGTGATGCCGAGGCGGCCCGGCTTCTAGCCAGGATCCCGGATGGATCGAGGGTCCTCCGACTGGATGAACGGGGTGAGACCTTCCGCTCGGACTCTTTTGCCAGACGCCTCGGCCAGTGGCGGGACCAGGGGGAAAGCCATCTGGTTCTGGTGATCGGCGGGGCGGCGGGTTATGGCGCCGCGATGATCAAGGCCCATCCCCAGACCTGGGCGCTCGGCCCCCAAACCTGGCCGCACCGCCTTGTCCAGGTTATGCTTTCTGAGCAACTTTACAGAGCCGCCACCCTGTTGGCCGGCCTGCCCTACCACAAGGACTGAGGGATGACACGATTGACGGGCCCGGCCAGCCGAGGTCTCTAGGTGGAATAAGGAGACCCAACATGCCTGAAACCTATCGAGACCTATCCGGACGAAAAGCCCTGATCACCGGCTCCGCAGCTGGCCTTGGCCGGTCCATCGCCGTCATGCTGGCTGAACGGGGGGCCGATGTGATCATCAATTGCACCCGGTCTCTGGAGGCCGCAGAAGACGCGGTGGCCGCCTGTCAGGCTCTTGGCGCCCAGACCCAGCTGGTTGTCGCCGATGTCTCCACAGAAGATGGCGTTGCCAAGCTCGCTGAGGCGGCCGGACGCTGGGGTCATCTTGACATTCTGGTGAACAATGCCGGCATTACGCGGCACGCCCGCGATCACAGTGACCTTGATGCGCTGAACAGGCAGGATTTTCTGGAGACCTATGCCGTGAATGTGGCGGGCCCGTTCCTGATGCTGCAGGCCTGTAAGCCGCTCCTGGTCCAAGCGTTTGAGACCACGGGGCGATCAGCCACCGTGCTCAATGTTTCGTCTATCGCAGGCGTCACCGGGATTGGCTCTTCAGTGGCCTATGCCGCAACCAAAGGCGCCCTCAACACCATGACTCTGTCCCTTGCCCGGGCGCTGGCCCCTGCGATACGGGTCAATGCCATATGTCCTGGTTTTATCGGCACCCGATGGTTCAAGGATGCTATGGATCCTGATCAATATGCCAAAATGGAAGCTAGCGTTGCCGCGTCTGTTCCCCTGAACGTGGCTTCTGGCCCCGATGATATTGCGGCATCAGCCCTCTTCTTCCTGACGGATGCCGCCCGGCACGTGACGGGCGAGACTCTTCTGGTCGATGCCGGGATGCATCTCCAATATGCGCCCCTAAAAGCACGGTAGGCAAAGAAACGCGCCGAAGGTCTCAAATCGAGCGAAATTTGAGGCATATGCCCGAAATCGAGGCGGCAGCAGGAATTTTCACGCTTTCCTGCGCCGGCGCGTAGTCAGCAGCGCCAGCTAGGGGCCATAGACGATCCATCTACAGACCCAAGCTGGAGGTATCACAATGGGTAAAACACTGAACCGGGCAATGCTGCTCGCCATGACGATGGGTGCGTTCACCGCCCCGACCGCAATCGCTGAAGGTGAATTCAGCGGCAACATTGCGATCACATCAGATTACGTCTTCCGCGGCTTTACGCAGGCCGACGGCGCCCCAGCTGTTCAGGGCGGTTTCGACTGGGCTTCGGACTCATTCTATGTCGGTGTCTGGGGCTCCGGTGTTGATTTTGGTGATGGAACGAGCACAGAGGTCGACCTTTACGCAGGCTTTACCCCCACTGTCGGGGCGTTCGACCTCGACCTTGGCGTAATTTACTACCTCTATCCGGACGCACCGGACGAGCCTGAGCAGAACTTCATCGAGCTGTACGCAGGCGCAAGCACGACCCTCGGCATCTTCGACGTTGGCGCCTCCTATGCTTATTCACCGGAGTTCTACGGTGAGACTGGCGCCGCAGGCTACCTCGCTGGCTCCATCGGAACGGCTCTTGGTGAAAACTTTGGGATTGATGCCACACTGGGCTATTCCGACTCCTATGATGATGGCTTTGAGTCCTACACCGATTACTCCGTCGGGCTGACAACCTCGGTCGGCGAATATGTGGATCTGGACTTCCGCTTCATCGCCACCGACCTGGACGACCTCGACGAGGCCTTTGTCATCACGGTCAGCCGCGGCCTTTAAATTAGAGTGCATGGAAGGCGCCATTTTCGCGCCTCAAACCTCTGAACCACCGCTCCGCAAGGGGCGGTGGTTTTTTGTTACCTTGGGTTCAGGCCCCACTTGTCTGCCCCAAAAACAAACCGCCGGCCTTAGAGGCCGGCGGTCGTCTAATATATCAGGGTTTAAACGCTATCCTGCGATCTTTCGCACATAGTCATAATCGGCCTTCTTCCGTTCCCTCTTCTTGGGCGGCTGAAAGGCAACCTTGGCGTGTTCTGCGCAATAAGGTCCCCCAGAGGCTTTCCGACCACAAAAGGCAAAGCGCGGATCCGCAGGGTCACCAATGGGCCATTTGCACATACTGTCACGCAGCGTGAGGATAGAGGCCGCCTCGCCATCCGCAAGTGGCTTTGGCGGAAGCGCGACAAGGCTTTCTTTCTCAGAAGCCTTTAGCCCAACTTCCGCAGCAGGTCGGGCGACCTTTGACGCTGCCACAGTCCCATCTGGCCGCAACTTCGGCTTCGGGCGCGCCAGCCGGGGGGGCCGTTTCACCGGTCGGGATGGAGTCGCTCGTCCTGAAAGTCCGAGGCGGTGAACTTTTCCGATGACCGCATTCCGGGTCACGCCACCAAGCTCTTTGGCGATCTGACTGGCCGAATGGCCCTCGGCCCAGAGTTTTTTGAGTACTTCAACGCGCTCTTCAGTCCATGCCATATTAAACCCCGCCTTAAGGCAACCCCTATATGTTGATCGACAGCTGACCATCAACGTGCCGACGTGTCTATATATCGTATTGAAAGCGAATTGAAACACAACATGCTGAAGGTGGCATTCCACAGGCAATCAACATATAGTGCGAGGCTGTGGAAAGATTCTGGGCTCGCCAAAATGCTTTCTTGAGCCTAAATGGGCGCCATGGAAGACACACATCCCTCGACTTCACATCCCAATGAAGCTCCCGTAATGCCCCCCACGCCCCGCACTTATGGTGCTGTCAACTGGCTGGGATTATGGACCCTGTACCAGAGAGAGGTGGGCCGCTTCTTGAAGGTGTGGATGCAAACGCTCTTTGCGCCGGTGGTAACAACAATTCTATTCATGACGGTGTTCAAACTTGCTTTCGGAGATCGCGGTGAGCTGCGCGGAGACTTCGAGGGGCTTGATTATAATGATTTTCTGGCCCCAGGACTCGTTGTGATGTCTGTTCTTCAAAACGCATTTCAAAACTCGTCTTCCTCTCTGACGATTTCTAAGGTTCAGGGCAGCCAGGTCGATTTTCTAATGCCGCCGCTATCATCGCTGGAGTTAACGATCGGGTTCATATTTGGCGCGGTGACCCGAGGCCTGATGGTCGGGTTGATCAGCGCAATCGCCATTCATTTCAGTGGCCTTGCTAATCTCACAGTCGTCAATCTTTGGCCCATCCTCTGGTTCGGGCTGATGGCGGCAATTTTTCTGGCCGCTCTCGGTGCGATGGGAGGGATCTGGGCGGATAAGTTCGATCATCTCGCTGCGGTCACAAATTTCGTGATCGTGCCCCTGACCTTCTTATCGGGAACATTCTATGACATCAAAGTCTTGGTCCAGCCCTTCCAGAGCGCAGCCCTGTTCGACCCGATCTTCTACCTGATTGATGGCTTTCGGTATGGCTTTCTTGGCGCGGCCAATTCAGACATTGCGCTGGGCATGATCGTGACCGGAGCGGCGGCCCTCCTCGCGTCAACAGGCGTGTGGTGGATGCTCAAGTCAGGATACAAGCTGAAGGCTTAGACAATTGGCACAGCTTCCAATCCTGACGCTGAGCGATGTTTGTCTTTCACTGGGAGGGAAACCCCTCTTCGAGGGTGTGACGCTGACGCTGGCACGTGGAGAACGCGCCGCGCTGGTCGGCCGGAATGGCGCGGGAAAGTCCACCCTTATGCGGATTATCAACGGCCAGACCGACCCCGACTCGGGTGAGGTCTGGCTTCAGCCAGGTGTTCAGACCACCGCAATTGCCCAAGAGCCGGATCTATCATGTTTCCGGTCGGTTCTCGAA
>CAJXMY010000098.1 GCA_913056435.1 uncultured Hyphomonadaceae bacterium
CCCGGACAAAACACTATTTATATCCGCGGCCTGGCGTCGACGACACCCAATCTGACCACAGCGGGTGTGGCGGGGCTAGCTCCGAACGTGGCCTTCTATCTGGACGAACAGCCGCTCGCGCAGCCTGGCCGGAACCTCGATGTCTATGCTGCTGATCTGGAACGGGTTGAGGTGCTTTCGGGACCTCAGGGAACCCTTTTCGGGGCGTCCTCTCAGGCTGGCACCGTTCGTCTGATCACCAACAAGCCCGATCTGGGCACGTTCTCAGCGGGACTGGATGCTGGCTTCGCGTTCACTGATGGCGGTGAAATGAGCAACAAGGTAGAAGCGGTGATCAATGTTCCGGTGTCTGACAAGCTTGCTGTTCGGGGCGTTGTGTTCTCTGACACACAGGGCGGTTATATTGATAATGTCGCCGGAACGATTGATGCCTCTCAATCTGCCCGATTCAGGCCAGAAGGCTTCGTTCGCGCGAATGGCGTTTCTGTCTCCGCGGTTCGCGATGGTTTCCAGTCGCCAACCTCCGTGCCGGGGATCGACTTCGCGGGCGTGGACTTTCTGTCAGCGAGCAATGGGTCACTGGTCCGGGACGATATCAACGACACAACCTATTCCGGGTTCCGACTGAGCGGGCTCTATGAGGTCAATCAAGACTGGAGTGTTCTGGTCTCTCACATGCGGCAAAATATTGAGGCCGATGGCGTCTTCATGACGGATCCAGATCTCGATGATTATGAAATTCAGCGCTATGCAGATGAAATGCTCGAAGATAGCTTCGAGAACACGGCGTGGACCGTCGAAGGGCGGATAGGCGCTCTCGAAGCCGTTTACACGGGGGCCTATACGGAGCGTGAGGCCGAGCAGGTCGTTGACTACACCGATTACCTTTTTGTGGGGCAGTATCTTCCCTATTACATCTGCGATATCGGCGTGACCTATCCTGGTGAGCCAACCGCCCCTACCGGGACCTGCCAAGCGCCCAACATGTTCGTTAATTCGCTTTCGGAGACGACCGTTCAAACACATGAACTCAGATTCAACACGCCGGCCGAGAGCAGCTTCAGGGCGACATTTGGGGCATTTTACAGTGACCTGGAGCTTACAGAGCTCAATGACTTCGTCTATCCTGGTTCAATCCCTTACAATTTTGCTCCAAACTATCCACTGACCAACACGGCCGTGACCGGGCAGATTGGGAATGCCGCAGAGGGCTACTATTCCGATCCGGGCCCCTTCCCGGAAGGTGTTATCTTCCGTAATGATATTCGCCGCACGGATAAGCAGCTGGGCGTGTTCGGTGAAGCAACACTTGATCTGAGTGATCAATTCGCCATCACCCTTGGAGGACGCTATTACGACATCGAAGTAGATCTGGAGGGCAGTGCAAATTCGTCCTTTTTCAATTTCGGAGCCGCGTCTGATGCACAGGCCTTCGGGACGAATATTTCCGCACAATTCGCTCCGAACAATAGTGTGGGCGCGCCGGATAAGGCCGCAACAGATGGTTTCATCTATAAAGTTTCTGGCGAGTACCGTCCTTCCGATGATGTTTTGTTGTACGTGACCTTATCGGAAGGGTTCCGTCCGGGGCTGCTGAACCGGCCGGGCGGCAGAGCTGGGCCGGGCGGGTACACTGTGCCGTATGCCATCGATACCGACGATGTGACGAACTATGAGTTTGGCTGGAAAACAGAATTGCTGAACAATTCGCTTCGTTTTAACGGCTCGGCCTTTTTCGTCGAAATTGAAAATCTCCAGACGACGATTTTTGACCCCAGTATCACCAATCTGTTTTTCTCAGAGAATGCCGCGAACGCTGAGATCTCCGGCATAGAGGGTGATTTCACCTGGGCCCCTGCATCGGTTCCGGGACTTACGGTAGCTGGAGCGTTCTCGTTGCTGGACACAGAAGTGACCGATGTCCTCATTCCAACCGGTGATGTTGTGGCTGGAAGCGAGTTGGCATTTGCCCCGTCCTATCAGGGGAACTTACGGGCGCGCTATGAGTGGGACTTGGAACGGCAGATCGCGGGCTCGTCTCTGACGGCGCATTTTATGCCGCAAATTATATTCTCAGACAGTTCTTTCAGCGATATCATTGAGATCAATAAGGCTCAGCTGGACTCCTATGTGACCTTGGGGGGCACACTCGGTGTGACCGCGGAGCAGTGGACAGCCGAGCTGTTTGTGAGCAATCTGACCAATGAGTACGCGCCCCTTAGCAATAACTTCGTTTTTGACCGTGAGCGGGTGACACCCATGCGGCCACGAACCGTTGGTGTTCGGATGTCCTTTGACTACTAGGGTTTTACACTCTGGTATTTGATCCCTAAATCGGACGGCGCCGCGAGGACTCGTGGCGCCGTTTTTTGACTTTGTAGGGCCGCTCTTATGTCGATCAGTGAGCAGGACGTTCCGGAACAGCTTGCCAGAGCCCGATCTCTGGTTGAAGGCAGTGATTTCAAGACTGCTCGAAGCGTTCTGCAGGATCTTTTGCGGACTCAGCCCGAGCATGAAGATGCGCTCTACATGCTGGCTGTTTGTGCCCGCTACCTTCACGATTTCGACTTGGCGGCTGATATACTGCGGCGTCTGCAGGCCGTTGCCCCTGAATTTGGCCGGGCCTTTCAGGAAGCTGGGCATTTGAGCCGGGCGCAGGGCCAGCCGGCTGCGGCGTTGACGTCTTATCAGCAGGCCACCCGTCTAAATCCGGCGTTAAGCGCCAGCTGGCTGGCCCAGGCCGACCTCCTGCGCGTTCAGGGTCGAGCTGAGGAGGCCGGTCAAGCACAAGCGCAGGCGGATCGACTGGCGGGCTTGCCTAAGCCTGTTCTTGTGGCGACCAACCATCTTCATGAAGGTCGCTTGCTTAAGGCGGAAGGACTCTTGCGCGCATTTCTGCGGCGCGTTCCCCGCCATGTTGAAGCTATGCGATTGCTTGCCGATATCGGGTCGCGCCTCGGCATCCTCGACGATGCAGAGTTTCTTCTTGAGCAGGCGATTGGTTTTGAACCAGACAATATACAGTTGAGGTTGGACTTCATTCAGGTCCTTCGCAAACGCCAGAAGTTTGAGCAGGCCCTGGAACAGGCCCGGCTCCTGAAGCAACGAGACCCTGAGAACGCGACCTTCTTATCCAATTTTGCCATAGAAAGCTTACAGTCCGGAGATTACGAAACGGCACTCGCACATTTCGATAAGGTGCTTGAAATGCGTCCAGATGATCCCGCAATTCTGACTTCGCGTGGTCATGCACTGAAGACGTATGGTCGAACAGAAGAAGCCATTCGGTCCTATCAGGCTGCTTGCGCGGTCAAACCTGATCATGGGGATGCGTATTACTCTCTTGCCAATTTGAAGACCTATCGGTTCTCCGAGGCTGAAGTGGACAACATGTTGCAGCAATTGGCGCAGCCGGCCTTGAACTTTGTGTCCCGGGTCCATGTCTGTTTTGCCCTCGGCAAGGCCTTTGAAGATCGGGGAGAGCCGGGTCGGGCATTCGAGCACTATGCAATGGGTAATGCCTTGAAGCAGAAACAGACGCGCTACACCGCCCAGCAAATGTCGGCCGAGTTGGAAGCGCAGAAAAAGTTTTGTGATGCAGCCTTATTCGACAGTCGTAAGTCCATGGGTGACCCGTCTCCCGATCCAATTTTTATTGTTGGGTTGCCTCGTGCCGGATCAACGCTCTTGGAGCAGATTTTGGCCTCCCACAGTCAGGTTGATGGGACACTCGAACTCCCCAACATTCTGGCGATGGCGCACCGATTGCGGGGACGAAAAATTCTGTCTGACAGGCACCGTTATCCCCGCATACTCAACGAGATGGCAGCAAGTGAGTTCGCGGCTCTGGGGCGAGAATATATTGAAACGACACGCCTTCACCGACGGGGCGCACCCTTCTTTACTGACAAGATGCCCAATAATTTCAGACATATTGGTTTCATCCATCTGATCCTGCCAAATGCCAAAATCATTGATGCCCGGCGGGCGCCGATGGATTGTTGTTGGTCTGGATTCAAGCAACTGTTCGCGGAGGGTCAGGAATTCACCTACAGCCTCAGTGACATTGGACACTATTACCGAGGCTATGTTGATCTGATGTCCCACTGGCACAGCGTTCTGCCGAAAGGACGCATTCTTCAGGTGGACCATGAGCGGGTCATTGACGATATTGAAGGCGAGGTTCGTCGTATTCTCGACTATTGCGAATTGCCGTTCGAAGAGGACTGTGTCGCCTTTCACAGGACAGAACGTGCTGTTCGGACAGCCAGCTCCGAGCAGGTGCGGCAACCGATCAATCGGTCCGGACAAGGACAGTGGCGGCCCTTTGAGCCTTACCTCGCACCGTTGAAAGCCGCTTTAGGGTCTGATCTGGTGCCTCCGGCGGGGACCATCTGATCCGCGTTCAGCCTATGGGTCTGGAGCATCATTTTGGGGAAGTTTGGCTCTTCGGAATATAGTTTCCGCTTGGGGTCATTGGAGGGTGACGAGTCTCTTGTGGTTGTCTGTTTAAAATGCGCGAGCAGACCCCAGTGATTGTCCGGCCGATACCCGGATCAAGTGGTGCCAGTCTTGAGTGGCTCACGGGGACACCAGCGGAACCATATACACCATTCAGGTCGAAGAGTTGATTTCCGGCTTGGTCCTGCTTTTATGGCGAGGCGGTGGGGATGATGGAGGCTTGTTATGCAATACATTCTCAACTCTGCCGGGCGCCGACCGGCCTATCTGGCGCTAATGTTCCTCGTCAGCTGTGCAGGTCCAACCCCACCACCATTGCCTGATGGGTTTGTATATCTTGATGAGATGGCCCCCAGCATCGTTCAGGACATGCGCTATGCAACATCTTATAATTTTACCGGCACACGGGTGCCCGGCTATGACTCAGGGCGCTGCATCTTAACGAGACCGGCTGCACAAGGCCTTGCTGCTGTGCAGGATGAGCTTTGGAGGCAGGGCCTCACCCTCAAAGTTTATGATTGTTATCGTCCGCAGAGTGCGGTTGACGCATTTGTAAGCTGGAGCACCTCTGAAGACTCGAGCACCCGGGCTACATTTTATCCCGCCATGCGAAAGGCGGCTTTATTCCCGGAAGGCTACATTGCGGCTGAGTCGGGTCACAGCCGAGGGAGCACGGTGGATCTAGCCATCGCGCCACTGGGGAGTTCAGAGGACCTGGACCGCAGTTTTTTTCCATGTGATCGGGCGCAGGGGTCTGATACGCCAATGGGTCAGCTTGATTTTGGCACGGCATTTGACTGCTTCGACACGCTCAGCAACACGTTCGATTCCCGCATTCAGGGTATGGCGGCAGCAAATCGTGAGCTCTTGGTCGAGGTGATGCAGCGCCACGGGTTCGAGAACTATGCCAAGGAGTGGTGGCATTTCACTTACAAGCCCGAACCCTATCCGGAGCTTTATTTCGACTTTCCAGTAAAGTAACGGTTCCCTATCATCAAAGGGAACTGCATCGTTGGGCATCCGTGGTGGACGGCGTCGGGTTAAAAGGGAACAAGTCAGGGCAAATGGCCAATCATCAGGATATCCTCATTGCATTGCGTCAGATCACGCGTGCTATCGACTTGCAGTCCAAGCGCCTCTTGAAAACGGCGGGTTTGACAGCACCACAGTTGCTGGTGCTCCAGTCGCTACGCACCGATGGGCGCGCAAAGCCCTCCGACATCGCGCGGAGCGTTCACCTGTCACAGGCGACCATTACGTCTATTGTAGACAGGCTTGTGAAGGCGGGGCTGGTCGAACGTCAGCGTAGCGAGGGGGATCGCCGGGTTGTTGCGGTTGTTCTGACGGATGCCGGGCATAGGCGTCTGGATATTGCGCCCACGCTTCTGCAGGAGGGGTTCATCCAATCGTTTGAGCGCCTCGCGACTTGGGAAAAGTCGCTTCTCGTCTCGGCTGTCCAGAGGTTGGCGGCGATGATGGATGCTGGCGAGATCGAGGCTGCGCCAATTCTGGAAATTGGCGATCTGTCAGACTGAGTCGGACATTTTCCTGAGGAATCTGATGGGCACTCCTATGGTGTCACTGGACAGGGCCGGCCACGATTGGCATCACCGGGTCAAATGCCGGGCTTATTATAAGCGGGTAGCTGGGAAGGATCGAAGAATGCGAAGACAGGCTCTCCTGATCGGATGTGGTAAAATGGGCGGTGCGCTTCTCGAAAGGTGGGTTCTATCGGAGCGCTATGAGTTTTCGGTTGTGGATCCTGTCGCGGAGTCGGTTCCAGAGGGTGCCCATCTGTTCAGGACCGCGGAGGCGCTTCGGGGACAGAAGTTCGATCTCATTATTATTGCTCTGAAGCCCCAGATGATCGATCAATTCGTCCCTGAGTATGCCGAATATCTGGTGCCTTCAGGTCTGCTGGTCTCCATTGCTGCCGGCTATGCTGTGGAGCGACTCCGGGCCCACTTTGCTTCCGTGCCCACGATCCGTCTTATGCCAAACCTTCCGGCGTCAATAGGTCGGGGGGTCAACGGGCTTTTCGCAACCCCTGATGTCAGCGCCAAGGACCGGAAAGACATCACCGACCTCATGGATCTGACGGGGCTCTCGATCTGGGTTGAAAGTGAGGACGTTCTGGACCGTGTGACTGTTTTGGCGAGCTGTGGCGTCGGCTTTTTCTTTGAGATCGCGCGTTCTTTCGTGGCGGCGGCGGGAGCGCTCGATTTTGGCCCGGATCAGGCCCGTGAACTGGTCCTGACTGCTTTCTCAGGAGCGGCAGATTTGGCGATCCGGTCGGATCTCGATCTGGCGACCTTGCGGAACAATGTTACCAGCAAGAACGGCGTAACCCAAGCGGGCTTGGAACAGTTGAGGCAAGACGGCATCTTGGATTCTCTGACCCTCCAGACTTTTCAGGCCGCCTATGCACGTGCGGTGGAATTGCGTTAGAAGCGGGGAAGTGCCCAGGTCTGCAAGAAGGGATACCATATCTGCCCATGGCAATTGCTCCTGAAGAATTGTTCTCTCTTGCGGTCTATTTCGTCTTGATGCTGGGCATTGGCGCGTATGCCTACATTCATTCCACCCGAGATGTATCTGGATATATGTTGGGAGGGCGCCGGCTCCATCCAGCTGTTGGCGCTTTATCTGCGGGTGCATCCGATATGAGTGGGTGGATGTTACTTGGGCTTCCGGGTGCCGTTTATGTCTCGGGCCTTGGCGCTGCGTGGATCGCTGTGGGGCTGACCATTGGCGCTTATTTCAATTATCGATGTGTTGCGCCGCGACTGAGATCTTATACCGAGCTGGCGGACGATGCGATCACCATTCCAGATTATTTTGAGAAGCGGTTTCAGGATAACACGCGTCTGCTGAGGCTTTTGTCATCCGTTGTTATTGTTGTCTTTTTCTTTTTCATTTGATTATTTCTTGTTTTTTTATTTTTAAACCAAATCCCTCTAGGCCAATAATTTTTTTTCTTGTTCCTATGAAATTATCTTGTGTAGCGAAGTTTCCTTTTAGTCGTTGAAACAGTTTTTTTTTAAACTTTATCCTTTATTACTGATCTAAATTTTGCGATTGTTAATTCTTCTGCTGTTATCGACTGGAATTTGCAGTTTCTCTCTATATCTAGAAGACGTTCCCAGGT
>CAJXMY010000099.1 GCA_913056435.1 uncultured Hyphomonadaceae bacterium
GAGTGGCGGGGCGTCATCTGCAACCTCAATCGCGCTCATGGGGCCGTAAATATAGCCGCCAAAGGCAGGGTGCGGGCCGGGCTCCGGGGCCTGAATGAGGCCCAGTGCCGTCATGGCCCCAGCCGAGAAGCCGAGAACACCGATGCGGTCCGGGTCCAACCCCCAGTCCTCCTGACGGGCGTGGATCAATTCGAGGGCGGCCTGGGCATCCGCCACGGCGTGACCCACTGCGCCGGTCCGGTCCTCGTCGAGATCGCCGGCGCCACGCTCAAAGATCTGCTGCATATAAGTTGAGAAAGCGACGTCATCTGCCGGGGTCGCCATCACGCGGTATTTCAGGACAAAGGCCGCAATGCCTTGCGCGGCCAGCCAGTCGGCAATGGGATAGCCCTCATTGCCCATGGAAACAAAGCGGAATCCCCCGCCCGGGATCACCAGTATCGCGGCGCCCGTCGCCACCTCCGGTTCTGGCAGGACGGGCAAAAGCGTGGGCTGTGTTACATTCCGGGCCCAGATTTCGTTTGGTCCCATATAGGACCAGATTTCAGCATTCTCTGCTGCCGGTCCGCTGGTTTCGTCGGTTTGTACCAGACCAAGGGCGCTTTTATCTCGGGCCTCGGCTGCCCGGAGAAGGGATTCAGCACTGTCGGCGGCCGCGCTGGACAGGCAAAGCCAGAATAAGGACAGGCAGGTCAACCATCTTCCAATCATCAGGGGCTCCACCTTCAGGTGACGATCATATTCCAGACCGATGCCTTCAAATCAAGACAGACTGTGATCGCCTGGTCTAATGGAACACTTGGGTGACATGATCGCTTCGGTTTCATCCTCAGCTTGATTGACGGACGTTTAGGGGATTCAGTCATGTGAGGACAAAAGAGGAGGCGGTCTGCCCTTTCGGATGTGCAGTTGAGAAGGAGAGTGTGGTGGGTGTTCTTGTCAGGGTCTTCAGGATCGAGGTTCCGGCGGACCGCCATGGTGAGTTTGAGGCCCTTTTCCAGACGATCTCCGTGGATGCCGTTCGCAAGGCCGAGGGCAGTCTTGCGGTTGAAATTGCCCGACCCTCGCAGTGGGCACCCAATGAGTATGCTATGATTTCAAAGTGGAAGTCGGTGGCCGCCCTGGCCGCGTTTGCTGGATCCGACTGGCAACAGGCTATGATCCCGCCAGGCATGGATCGCTTCGTCCAGCGGTGCTGGGTGCATCATTACGAGCTCTTCTCCAGCTGACCATGTGGTGGGCTAGGCCAGGCTCAGCTCGGTCGTGCGTCTCAGATCCTCAGGAAGGCCGCAGCCCATCAGATCGACGAAATTGTCTGCAAAGAAGCGACGCTTGGTCCCTTCTGAGTGGCCCTCCAGCGTCGCATCAAACCGTTTAAGGGGATGGCGCCCCCCCTCGACATGGGGAAAATCCGACGAAAACATGCACACATCTTCGCCGGCATGCCGGATGATCCAGCCCGTCTCTTCGTGGGGGTAGGGGGCGACACGAACCTGTCGGCGGACCAGATCGGAGGGTTTGAGACTCAATTTCTGGAGTCGCTCCTCATTCCGCATGAAGGCATGGGCCGCGGAATCCATGGACCGCATCCATCCCGGCAGCCAGGACGCGCCTAATTCGATCACGCCCCATTTGAGGGCCGGGAAGGCATCGAAGATCCCGTCAAAAATCAAGGTGGCCAGCGTCTGCATCACCGAGTGCGGAATGGGCATATAGCTGACCGATGTGAAATTATCATCCCCGCCATGAAAATCCGGAACGGGCGGCAGGCCATTTTCTTTGTAGGTCGGGTTCAGCCGGTCCTCGCCACCAACATGAAACAGGATCGGAAGGCCGGCTTCCTGCGCCATGGCCCAGATCGGAAAAAGACCAACATGGCTTGGCCCATGGGCCCTGGGGCACCAGGACGGTATCAGCAGGGCAGACGCCCCAAGCTCAATCGCCTCGCGGGCGCAGCGCACCGACCGGTCAATATCTTCCAGCGGGATGTAGGCGGTCGGCAGCAGCCGTCTGTCGACAGCGCAGAAATCGGTCATCATCCGGTTGTGGGCGGAAGCGGTGGCGTAACACAGCTCCATGTCATCAGACTGGTCCAGCCCGAAATTTCCCAGACAAAAGGTGGTGAAAACCAGCTGGCTTGCGAACCCCATCAGGTCCAGAGCGCGCGGCCGGTCTTCACGGATGAAGGCACCAAGCGCCTCGTAATTCTTTCGCAGCATGATGGCGTCTTCTGCACCGGCCCGAAAGGTCGCGTCCCGGTGCTGTTTGCGGGTCGCGTCCATCCATGAGGTCTGGCCAATCTTCACGCGGTAGGCCGGCAGCTCATGGTAGCGGTGCAGTAATGTCTTCTCGAAGTAGGGGTCCAGGCAGTCGGCCAGCTCCATCAGGTGACTGTCGGCATCATGGATCAGGCGTCCTTCGGCATAGCTCATCTTCGTCTCCTCCGATCGGGATTGATCCATAATCCTGATCTTATGGCAAGCGGCGGGCCAGCCGCGCCGGGGCCTTGGCAGACCTTGCAAACATCCTTTAGCTAAGCGCAGATAAGCCAAAGGGAGGCGCCACCATGCAGACTGATACACCCGAACTCTTTGATCTCGCTATGTCCGAAGAGGCCCGGCCACTCATGGACGCCGTCCAAAATCATATCGAGAAGAATATTGTTCCGATTACTGAGGAGTTCTTTGCGCTTGACGCTGAAAAGGAAGACCGCTGGTCCTGGCATCCCAGACAGTTGGAGCTTTTGGAAGGGGCCAAGAACAAGGCCAAGCAGTCGGGCCTTTGGAACTTCTTCCTCCCAGAGTCCGATTATGGCACCGGCCTGACCAATCTGGATTATGCTTATATTGCCGCGGAGCTGGGCAAGTATGCACTGGCGTCGGAATCGTTGAACTGCAGTGCGCCGGACACGGGGAACATGGAGGTTCTCGAGAGGGTCGGCACACCTGCTCAGAAAGAACAGTGGCTGAAACCATTGCTGAATGGAGAGATCCGCTCGGCCTATGCAATGACAGAGCCGGCTCTGCCGTCTTCCGATGCAAAGAATATCTCTACGCGCGCAGTGCTTGAAAACGGTGAATGGGTCATCAATGGAGAGAAATTCTATATTTCCGGGGCCGGTGACCCCCGCTGCAAGATCATGATTGTCATGGTCAAAACCAGCCCGGATGCGGCCCCGCATAAGCAGCAGAGCCAGATCCTCGTGCCCAAGGATACGCCGGGGGTGAAGATCCTCGAGGGCATGGAGGTTTTCGGTGAAGACCATGCCCCGCGGGGACATATGCATATTGTCTTCGATAATGTCCGCGTGCCGGAGGAAAATATGCTGCTGGGAGAGGGCCGGGGTTTTGAGATTTCCCAGCTTCGCCTTGGCCCGGGGCGAATCCATCACTGCATGCGGTCCATCGGTAAGGCCGAGCGCGCCCTTGAGCTCATGGTCAAGCGGGGCGCCTCGCGCCAGGCCTTTGGTCGTCCGCTGATCAAGCTGGGCGGCAATCTGGAAAAAGTCTCCCGGGCTCGGATCGAGATCAATGCCATGCGCCTGGCGGTGTTACAGGCGGCCAAGGCCATGGATGTTCTGGGCAATAAGGAAGCGCGGGTTTATGTCAGCGCGGTGAAGGCCATGGTGCCGGAAAAAGTCTGCCAGATTATCGATGATGCCATCCAGATCCACGGGGCGGCGGGCGTATCACAATGGACGCCGCTGGCGGGACTTTACACGGACATGCGTCATTTGCGGTTTGCGGATGGTCCGGACGAGGTTCACCACATGGTGGTTGGCCGGGCGGAAGTTCAGCGTCACGGCCTCTGGTAGACTCGCAGCGCCGGAGCGGCTCAGAAGCGGGCCAGTGCGGCCGCGGCGCCGGTTAGGGAGCGGTCGATGCTTTGGCGCAGACCCTCGAGGTCAACGCCCTCTGTGCTTTTCTTGCCCTCTTTGTAGCGGGCATAGACACCGTGAACGATACAGGCGCTCTTCCAGCGATTGAAGCCAAGATAGAAGTCGAGCTGTGACAAGTCCCGCCCGGTCCGGTCGGCATAGCGATCTGCGAGTTCGCGACGTGGCGGGAAGCCGGCTGGCGAGGTCGGGCTGTGGGGGAGAAGGGTCTCTCCCGGGATCTTTTCCGGCCATATATTGAGCGCATAAGCGAGGTCTGCCATAGGATCGCCGAGGGTGGAGATCTCCCAGTCGACCACGGCAACCACCGTCTGGTCTGCACCAATGAGGCAATTGTGCAGGCCGTAATCGCCGTGAACAATCCGGGCTGGGCCTTGATCTGGAAGGTGATCCAGGAAGAACGCTCTCATTTCGTGGGCGCGCGGATCGTCGAGACCAGCTGGCCCGACAGACGCCGTCCACGACCGGTACCAGGTTTTTACCTGCCGGGCGACATAACTGTCTCGCTTGCCAAGGTCGCCCAGTCCCGCCTCATCGGGGTCGATCGCGTGCAGGTCGGCCAGAACATCAATGAACGACTCGGCGAGCCGACGCCGGGTTTGCTCTGGAGCAAGCCGTTCCGTGTCTTCAGAAGAGTAAAGCGGTTGGCCGTCGACGTAACCCATCACATAGAAATGTGCCCCGGTGATGCTGGGGTCTTCACAAAAGGCCAGGGGGGCAGCGACCGGGACGGGGGTCGGGGCCAGGGCGCAGAGCAGCGCCCATTCCCGGCTCATATCGTGGGCTTTCGGGAGAAGCTGTCCCAGAGGTGGTCGCCGGATCACCCGTTTCACACCTTCGGCGTCGGTGATGAGATAGGTCAGGTTGGAGTGTCCCCCTTCCAGCTTTTGCCAGGTCAAGGGCAACACCAGGGAGGGCAGGGCTTTTTGAAGCCATGCTTCCACCGCGTCTACATCATATCCGGGAAAATGGGTCATCATGTCGGTCCAGCTTCAGCGCCCTTGAAAGAGTGGTGGCCGTTTTTCCACGAATGCCTTCGTGGCATTGCGGTGGTCCTCCGTTTGGCCACAATGGACGTGGTGCGTGGCTTCCAGATCCATACAATCGTTAAGATCGCCGGAGCTGATGGCGCGGTTCAGGTTTTCCTTCATGTAGCGGTAAGCCACACTAGGTCCCTGGGCGAGTCGCTGGGCAATGGCCTTTGCTTCTGCCGTCAGGTCCTCGGGCGGGCAGACCCAGTTGGTCAGACCGAGCCTTAGAGCCTCCTCAGCCGACACACGCTCCGAGAGGTAGTAGAGTTCTCGTGCCTTCGCCGTGCCCACCAGCTGTGTGAGAAAAAAGGTGCCTCCATAATCGCCGGAGAAGCCAACCTTTGCGAACGCCGTTGTCAGAATCGCGGCCTCGCTCATGATCCGCATATCGCACGCCAAAGCGAGGGCCAGTCCGGCCCCGGCGGCGGCCCCCGGGAGAGCAGCCAGAGTAGGTTTTGGCATTGTGTATAAACGCCCAGAAGTCGCGCGTTGATTGAGACGCTGGCGATGAATGGCCGCGTCGATGGTCTGATCACCAACGGTGCCATCGCCGGCGGCCGCCATGCCTTTGACATCTCCACCCGCGCAGAAGCCCTTGCCGGCACCGGTCAGCACAATACAGCGGACTTCCGAGTTGCGTTCCGCCAGGTGGAGCTGTGTCGCGAGGGCCTCGGTCATCTGCGCCGACATGGCATTTCGGGCTTCTGGACGATTAAGGGTCAGGGTCAGGACCCCCTCCTCAAGGGTCGCCAGCAGATGATCTGTTCCTTTGTCCAGCTGTGTGTCCGTCATGCTTAACTCTCCCTGTTTCTCTTTGTTTGGTCCAGTCGCGTCACCGCGTCTTCGCGAAGCTGTCGCTTCAGGATCTTGCCTGAAGCCGTCCGGGGCAGAGGGCTGGTCTCAATATGAACGTGCCGGGGCAGCATGAAGGCGGCGAGGCGAGGCCGCAAAAAGGCGCTGAGCGCTTCGCGCTCAATGGGGTTTCGGGCATAGAGTGTGGCCCCGACCTCTTCGCCTAGCCGCGCATCCGGGACGCCATAAGCGCTGGCCTCCAGAATATCGGGGTGTTCCAGGAGGGCGGCTTCAACGGCCCCACATCCAATATTTTCGCCGCCTCGGATGACCAGATCCTTGATCCGGTCGACGATGAATAAAAAGCCGTCTTCATCGAGGTAGGCGACATCCCCGGTTCTGAGCCAGTCTCCATCAAAAGTGGCCGCATTCGCGTCCGGCCTGTTCCAGTACCCACGGATGACCGAAGTTCCCCGGACCTGGAGCTCTCCGCGCACATTGACCCCCAGTGTCTGACCAGTCTCGTCGACGATCCGCAGGTCCAGAACCACCGCGGCCTGTCCTGAGCTTTCAGGCCTGTTGAGATAATCCGAACCCGCGATACCCGTGCCGATGGCATTGGTTTCGGTCATGCCCCAGCCCGTATTCGGTCGAGCTTGAGAAAAAGCCTCGTCGATGCTGCGAACCTGTTCGGGGGCCCGGGCGGCCCCGCCGCCGCCCACCAGTTTCAGGGAGCTGAGATCCAGATTTTGACGGCGCGCGGCTTCAACCAGGTCTCCGGTAATGGCAGCCGGGGCCGTGAACTGGGTCACAGCCTCCGCTGCGATCAGCCGGGCGGCCTCTTCAACATCCCATTTGTACATGCAGATCATGCGCCGTTGTGAGCGATAAGATGCAAGCATCACCGCGTGCGATCCTGCGACATGGAAGAGAGGGATACCCAGAAGGGCGGCCGGTTGCTCTGTGGCGTTCGGATCCGGTGGGTCGAACACGCCGGTCATGACCGCGGCCTGAGCATCGACCTCCCAGCACAACAAGGCGCTGATCACGTTGCGGTGGCTCGACACCGCGCCTTTGGGATGGCCTGTGGATCCTGATGTATAGAGCATGGTGGCGTCATCTTCCGGGGCTACGGCCACATCCGGCATGGTGTCCAAGACAGGCCCCTTGATGAGGTGAGTCCAGTTATGCACGTCGCCTGGCTCGGGATCGGCCAGCCGGACCCCGATGACCTTCAGATCTGGCCGGGGAGTGATGGACCGGAAGCGGTCAAGCCTTTCCTGATCGAAGATGGCGACTTTGGGGGTGCTGTCGCTGAGTGCGTAAGCCATTTCCTCGGGCTGCCAGAGGGCGTTCATGGCCACCGCAATGCCGCCCACCGATGTGATCGCGTTGAAGGCAATGACCCATTCCGGGTAGTTGCGCATCGAGATGACCACGCGGTCCCCACGTCCAATATCAAAGTCCCCGACAAGACAATGGGCCAGCCGACAGCTCAGCTGCCAAACCGTTTCAAAGCTCAGTCTTTCGTCCTGATAGACGAGGAAAGGCAGGTCGCTTCGGGCGTCCTGATACAGGGCGCGCAGGGTCAGCGGCGCATGGGTGAAAATCCTGCAGGGCCGGCCGAACATGTTGCCAGTTTGAAGTTCATAGGGCTGGCCCGGCGCGGTCAGCTGCCCAATCGCCTCGTGTCTCTTCATCATGTTCCCGCCCTGTTTGTTGTGATCTCAAGGGGAACTGTTGTCGCAAATGGTGCCCTTTAGGCAAGGGAAACCGGTTAAAGGCAAATCCGATATCTATCAGGTTGCCAGGCATTTTGCGGCTCCGGCAAGCGCCTGATACCGACGGGTCCTGAGGTCGATGGGCTCCATAG
>CAJXMY010000100.1 GCA_913056435.1 uncultured Hyphomonadaceae bacterium
TCGGGGAGGCGCGGCTGGCCTCCCCCTCGGAGTGGATCCGGCCCCCTGGCTCGGGGAGCGAGGGGTCACTCCCCCGGTGGGTTTCGCCCTGGGCCTTGGGGTCCCGGTTCGCTGACCGACTCGGGTGCTTGTCCCGACGCGGAGGCCCCGGGGAGGGTCGCGGCGGTGGGATCGTTCACCGCGAACACGTAACGGACGAGCAGCAGGACGGGCATGCCGTCCTTTGGGGCGGGGAATCCCAGGGGCTCATGAGCCTCCTCGACACATCGGGAGAAGGGGCTGCCGGCGAGCTCCCCGGCGGTGAGCACGTCGCTGACCTCGCCCGTGCTCCCCACGACCACGCCCACCACCAACTCACCACCCCACACCTTCTGGAAGGGCTGGGAGATGCCACGGGAGTAACACGCGGAGGTGGCGGGTCCGGCCCGGTCCCGAGCGAGCATCACCATCGCCTCGTCCTCTTCGCAACCGCGGGTGCCCGTCACGTCGATCGAGGTCACCGCGACGCTGGGGCGCAGCTCGGGCGTGACCGTCGCCGCCTCGGCCGCCACACGCCGGACGTGGTCGTCGACCCACGAGGCCGCGCGCGCATCGGCGCGCCGCACCTGCTGAAGGGCGAGTACACCGACAATGCCGGCCCCGGCATCGACATCTATTCGATGCGCCAGCCGCTTGGTGTGGTGGCAGGGATCACACCTTTCAATTTCCCGGCGATGATCCCTTGCTGGATGGCGGCTGTGGCCATTGCGTGCGGGAATACGTTTTTGCTGAAACCCTCTGAAAAGGATCCGTCAGTGCCGCTCCGTATGGCGGAGCTCCTGCTTGAAGCAGGGGCCCCGGAGGGGGTGCTGAATGTCGTCAACGGGGACAAGGTCGCCGTCGATGCTCTTCTGACCCATCCGGACGTACAGGCCATCAGCTTTGTCGGTTCGTCCGATATTGCCCACTATGTCTATGCGACTGGGACCGCCCATGGAAAACGTGTCCAGGCCATGGGCGGAGCCAAGAACCACGGCATCATCATGCCGGATTGCAACATGGAACAGGCCGTGAAAGACATTGTCGGTGCGGCTTATGGATCGGCCGGCGAGCGTTGTATGGCGCTGCCCGTTGCCGTCACTGTGGGTCAGAAAACCGGTGACGAGTTCGTAGAACGGATGATGGAGGCCGCGCAGGGCCTGAAGGTCGGCGTTTCGACCGATCCCGAGGCCCATTACGGGCCCGTGGTGTCCGCGGCGCACAAGGCCAAGGTTGAATCCTATATCCAGATGGGCGTCGAGGAAGGGGCTAATCTTCGCCTCGATGGTCGCGGCCACGCTTTGCAGGGACATGAGGGCGGCTATTTCATCGGCCCATCCTTATTCGACAATGTGACTCCGGACATGCGCAGCTATCAGGAAGAAATCTTCGGACCGGTTCTGCAGGTGGTGAGAGCGGAGACACTCGAGGAGGCGATTACCCTGCCGTCACGGCACCAATATGGCAACGGGGTCGCGATTTTTACCAGCAATGGCCGCGTGGCCCGAGAGTTCGCTGCGCAGGTCAATGTCGGCATGGTCGGTATCAATGTTCCGATCCCGGTTCCAGTCTCCTATCATACGTTTGGGGGCTGGAAGCGGTCCGCCTTCGGCGACACCAACCAGCACGGCCCTGAGGGCGTGCGTTTCTGGACCAAGATCAAGACCGTGACCTCGCGCTGGCCGGAAGGTGACATCGGCGATCAGGCTTTCATCATCCCGACTATGGGATAAGGCGCCGATGAGACAGGGAGATCACAGATGACAAACGTGGCTTTTATCGGTCTGGGCAATATGGGTTCCGGCATGTGTGCGAATCTGGTGCGCGCAGGTCATGATGTTTGCGCTTTTGACCTTCGCCCGGAAGCGATCGTGGCCGCGGTCGAGGCGGGCGCGGTTGCGGCTGAAACGCTGCGCGCGGCTGTGGAGAGGGCGGAGGTGGTGATCACCATGTTGCCGGCCGGAGAGCATGTCCTTTCGGTCTATTTCGGTGCGGAGGGGGTGGTTGCTCATGCCCCCGAAGGCGCCCTCTTCCTGGACTGCTCGACCATCTCTGTCGAGGATGCCCGTCGGGCTGCGACGCAGGCGGAAGACGCCGGCTTCCTCATGGTGGATGCCCCCGTATCCGGCGGTGTGACCGGGGCAGAGGCGGGAACACTGACCTTCATGGTTGGTGGATCTGAGGCTGGCTTCAGCAGAGCTCGTCCACTGCTGGACATTATGGGCACCAACGTTTTTCATGCCGGTGGGGCCGGAAACGGACAGGTTGCCAAGATCGCCAACAATATGTTGCTGGGCATCTCCATGATCGGCACATGCGAAGCCTTCAATCTCGCCGAGCGACTGGGTCTCGATGCCCAGACCTTTTTCGATATTGCATCCACTGCATCGGGTCAGTGCTGGTCTATGACGAGTTACTGTCCCGCGCCGGGCCCTGTCCCCACAGCCCCCTCAAACCGTGGTTTTGAGGCGGGATTTGCCATCGCCATGATGCTGAAGGACCTGAATCTCGCTCGCGCCGCGGCGGAAACCGCCGAAGCGGATATCCCGCTTGGGGGGCATGCCGGGGACATATACAGCCGACTGGAGGCTGACGGGTTTGCCGGCCTTGATTTTTCGGCTGTGATGCGCCGGATCCGTGGCGAGATCTGAGCGCTGGCCCGAGGGAGACAGATCTTCGAGGAAAAATGAGACGCTGGGGGTCTACCGCAATGAAGGGTCCCTGTGCTATAAGGGGTTTGGCTGGGTCGAAGAGGTACCGATTATGGTGTTCGAACGGCTGCTCCCGAATGATACGCGCCTACAGGCTCTGCTTCGTCAGTACTGCGCCCTGTTGGGCGATGATCCTGACGATGTTGATGACTGGGGGGAACCCAACCATCAGGTGAATATGGCCTATTTGCAGGCGGCGTTTATGGCCCTTGAAATGGCAGGGATCGACGTGTTCGATCAGATCAGCCGTCTGCCGAAGACTTCCGGTCTGCTGCCAGAGTCAACCAGGGAACCTAGGAGCTGCGAGGTGATCCCGCTTGAGGCCTATCGCTCTGATCCGTAATGCGCTGACGACCGAGCGGTAAGAAGCTGACCGACCAAAGAGGGTTCAGTGTTTTCTGGGCCTGTCGGGTGGCGCGAACAAGGCCCGAAGGTCGAGAATCACACAAATCGCGATGGTCAGCCAAAGAAGAACAAGCCAGAGATGATAGGCGCTGATCAGGTCGACACCCGGCCCGGCGGAGACTGATATGGGGAGATAGACCAGGAGCGGACTCCAGAATACGAGGTGTGGCAGGCCGGTCAGGTGGATCCGGCGGGTCAGATAGAAGATCAAAAAGGCCGCGGGAAAGCTGGCGGCATAGGCGATCAGGGCCCAACGCGCACCGTCATGTTCTTTGAGAAAGACGAGCCCAATCAGGAAGCTGATATTCAGCCATCTCATCCAGATCTGGACCGCTGCCGGCATCGCCTTGATTTGGTCCTTGGCGTCTTTCAGCATCGGTCTCTGCATCTTTCCAGGAGAGGGATTCACGCGTCTGCCGGCGCCGACCGGACTTGTCGAACCGAGGTTCAGAGCTTTAGTAAGCAAACTTGCCGGGGAAGGGGAATGGGAATGAGATCTTTTTTCAGTGGGGTCCTCGTTGGACTGATCGTGGCCTGCTCGGCGCCCCAGCCGTCGAAGGATGATGCAGCCTTGCCCCCGGCACCGACCTTTGAACGCCCAGACCAGCCGGATCTTGAAGATCGCTTCGCCATTCTCGCTCTGGATTGTGTCCACCGGCCCTATCCGAACAAAATCAGTCATGTTCTGCAAGCCGATACGGACGCACGTCCACCTCGGGAGCTGACACCAGCCTTTTATGGATGTTTTGACTGGCACTCCTCGGTCCACGGACACTGGTTATTATCCCGGTTGTTGAAGTTGCGCCCGGAGGGCCCCCTCGCCGAGGAAATTCGAGCTGCATTGGCACAAAGCTTCACAGATGCCAATCTCGCGGGCGAACTTGCATACTACACAGCCAGTGGACGGACCTCCTTTGAACGGCCTTATGGGCTGGCCTGGTACCTTCAGCTGATCGCCGAACTCGACAGCAGTCCTGATCCTCAGCTCCAGCTCTGGCGTCAGAGGCTACGTCCTCTTGAGGAGGCCATTGTTGAGAGGATACGAACCTGGCTGCCGAATTTGTCTTATCCGGTTCGTCTGGGAACACATAATCAGACCGCCTTTGCATTCGGCCTGATGCTCGATTACGCCCGCAGTGTTGGTCAGAGCGCGCTTGAGGAGGATCTGGTCGACGTTACAAGACGCTTTTATCTGGCCGATATCGACTGCCCGCTGGCCTATGAGCCGTCTGGTGAAGACTTCCTGTCGCCCTGCCTTATGGAGGCCGATCTGATGCGCCGGGTGCTGGACGCCGACGCGTTTGCCGGCTGGCTGACAGCGTTTTTGCCAGAGATCCCCGTTGACGGGTCAGAAGACTGGCTGGCGCCGGGCCGCGTTCTGGATGCTTCGGACGGCAAGCTTGTACATCTCGACGGCCTGAACCTGTCTCGCGCCTGGGCCCTTGAGGGCATCGCCAGCGCCTTGCCAGAGGGGGATCCGCGGATTGAAGGCCTGCGTGCGGCTTCACAGCTTCACCGCGAGGTCGGTCTCGCATCTGTGTCGGACCAGCACTATGCCGGGAGCCACTGGCTGGCGAGCTTTGCGACCTATCTCGTTACGCAACGCGGGCTGGACTAAAGGTCTCCGCTCAGACCGCCGGATTGGCGCCCGGTCGGATGCCCTGAATATAACGCGCCACAGTCTCTTTGTATTCGTCTTCTGTCAGAGCCCATTGCTGCAAGTCGGCATCGGCCCAGCCCAGCTGCATGCCGGCGTTGGCTCGGCCCAGGGCCGAGGTCATGCTGCGTGTCATGGCCAGCGCTGCGGGCGGGACCGCTAAAAGTTCCTCGATCAGGGTGTCGGTCTGTCCGGTGAGACCCTCTGGCTCCGAACACCGATGGGCCCATCCGCATTGGACGAGTTCTTCGGCGAAAACCTTCCGGGTGGTCATGATCCAGTCGCGTGCTTTGGGCAGGCCGACCTCCCGCGCAAGCAGGGCAGTGCCGTTCCAGACATTCGGGATGCCGAGGGCCAGTTCGGGTATTCGGAGCACCACATCCGTGCTGATGACCCGAAAGTCGCAGGCGGTCGCAAGCAGCGCACCGCCGCCCACGACATGCCCCTGCAGGCTGGCAATGGTCACCTGCGGGATCCTGTCCAGCTGTTCGAGAACGCGCTGCCATGTTGAGGTGCGGTTTCGTCGGACCGACCAGCTGCCTTCGACTTTGGGATAGGACGTCGTTTTGAGGTCCGCGCCAGAACAGAAGGAACGCCCGTGGCCGGACAGGACCAGAAGACGAATGTCGGGACGGTCCATCAGCTCGTTCAATGTCTGCGCAATCTTCGATCGAATGCTCTCATTGAGCGCATTGAGCTGTTTGGGGCGGTTCAAGGTGATGCGGACAAGATCGGCTTCATAAGTGATCATGACGTCGTTAAGTTTGGCCATTGGGCACTCCGCTTGATGTTATCCGGATACGGGGTCGGTCTCCGTTAGATAAACCTGGTTATTCTGAAATAGTTCCTGCCGAAGAGGAAAGCGCGCACACATCCGCCGAGGCGATGGCCTTGACCCTGTCATAGGCCTGTTGTGTCGGTGCAAGGCGCCGGATGAGGATCAGGCCCCGCGGTGTGGGGCTCTTTAGGTCATGACCGTCGAAAAGGCCATCCGGCTCCCCACCCGCCGGTCCGCGCAGAAGGATATCCGGGCCTGAGCTGTCAGGCGCGGTTTCCTCGATGCGGATCGTGGCAAAATTGTTTGTTCGCGCATCGAAAAAAGAGATGGAACCATAGTCGTCATAGGCGGCGGCTCGGATCCGGAGTGGTTGGGGACCGCGCAGGTGATATGCACAGATCGAATAAGCCAGATCGGGTGAAGGGCGCACCACCAGCTGGGTCTGGGGTGTTGTGCGGGGTGCGAGCCTGAAGCTGTGAAGCGCCGCCCCTTGGGCCGCCAAGCGATTCATCGCCGTTCCCATAATCACACTTGGGACCAGATGGAGGGTCAGAACATGGCCAATGACCGCCATGACAAGGACCAGAATGGCGGGGAACACCAGCGCTCTCATGACCCGGCACCGCAATGGCGTTTTCGAATGCTGGGTGGGTTGAGTCTGGTCTCGGGTGTCGCCAGAAGACTGGGCAAGGGCCGATACAGGCGCAGGGTTAAATCGAACTGTTCCGCCCCCCGGCTCGACAACCAGAGCCGGTCTTCCGGACGGGTCTGAGAAATCACGGCGGTCCAGGTGTCGGCATCACCGACGGTGGTGGCATCAATGGACAGGGCCTCGTCATCATTCATCGGCAGACGGCTCTCTTCATCATAAAGCGTGATCGACCACCAGGCGGCGTCTTGTCGTCCCCCTTGCAGCTCATAGTGGCAGGATGCCTTCAGCGGGTCGCCGTCATCATCGCGATTGCGGATAAAGTAAACGGCTTCTTCCTTGGCCAACGCCAGCAAGCCGTGCCGGGCGACTCGCGCTCGGGTATAGGCATTGGCCGAAGTCGACCCAATGGCCCAGTCACTGACCCAGCCTTCAAGGCTGATATCAGAAGCCGGAGTGACCGGTGCGGCTCCGAAGAGGCCTGACATCCAGAAGGCCGAGACGCCACCAAGAAGCAGACCGGTCAGCGTCAGCGCGAGGGATCGGAGTATCAGGACCATGACGCTGTGGCCTAACATCAGATGGCCCTAGATCAAAGTCCTGAGTCCGAGAGCGCTGGAGGCTTGGTCTGGCCAGAGAGGTCTCGGCAGTTTGGTGGTGAGGGTCACAGGCCCTGCGACTTCGCGGCTTCGGATTTATCAGCTAGGATTGTGCTCGCAGGCCTTCTGCCCCCATGGTGAAAAGACAAGAAGATGACCCTTCCCCGACCCGAATATCCACGACCGATTCTGGTCCGAGACCGCTGGTTGAACCTGAACGGACCCTGGGCCTTTTGTCAGGATCGGGACGATCAGGGCTTGCGGGCGCAATGGTTCCGGGACGGATTGCCGGACCCGGATGAGATCATCGTGCCTTATCCGGTACAGGCGCCTGCCAGCGGCGTGGGAGACCCTGACCCGGCTGCAGTCGTGTGGTATCAGCGCGATGTGGTGATCCCCGGGGACTGGCAGGGCCGGGTGGTTCTGCGGGTCGGGGCCTGCGATCACTGGACCCGGGTTTTTGTCAACGGGCTTGAGGTCGGACAGCATCGTGGCGGCTATGCGCCCTTCGCGTTTGATATTGAGCACGCCCTCCGGCCGGGCGTGAACCGGATCATATTTCGGGTGGCCGACTCCCTGTCCTGGACGCAGCCACGGGGCAAACAGGCCGGAACAACACGCTGGCCAATTGATTATGATGGCGTGACCGGGATCTGGCAGACGGTCTGGC
>CAJXMY010000101.1 GCA_913056435.1 uncultured Hyphomonadaceae bacterium
CCGCCGGTATTGTTGCGGGGGCTGGCGCCGCTGCGCTCGTGACGGCCCCACCTTGCCCGGGTGTGATGCGCGCAATCACGGTCCCGGGGGCCACGCCATCGCCTTCCGCGATCAGCCACTCGGAGAGAACGCCATCGCCGGTCGCGGGCACCTCCAGCGCCACCTTGTCGGTCTCGATCTCCGCGATGGTTTCGTCCTTCTTCACATGGTCACCCACCTTCTTGAGGAAGCTGGACACGGTTCCCTCGGATACGCTTTCACCCATGCTGGGCACCGACACATCCAGAGCGCCCCCGGCCGGCTGCGACTTCGGCTTCGGACTGGCAGCCCTGGCGGGCGCCGCGGTGGCCTGCCCGGTCCCGAGCCGGCCCAGAAGGGCACCGATTTCCACGGTGTCGCCCGCCTCCGCCACGACCTCACTGAGGGTCCCCGACTCTGTGGCCGACACTTCCACGGCGACCTTATCGGTTTCCAGCTCGACGAGGACCTCGTCCTTTTTCACCGGATCGCCGGGGGCCTTGAGCCACTGCCCGACCGTTGCTTCTGTCACGCTTTCACCCAGGGTCGGAACAATAATATCTGTCATGAGGTCTCTCTAATCTTACCAGGTTCGCAGACCGCTCTGCTATTCCATACCGTCATCCACCGGCGCGTCACCGAGGGCCGCGGCCAGAAAAGCATCCTTTTCCCGATTATGGGTTGCCAGGAGCCCGGTCGCCGTCGCCGCGGAGGGCGGACGACCCGCATATTTGGGGCGGGGTGCTTTCAAGCCGACCCGGGAGGCCGCAAACTCGATCTCGTCCCGAATAAAGGTCCACCCCCCCATATTGCGGGGTTCCTCCTGACACCAGACGAGCTCGGCCTGCGGGAAGCGCTTCAGTTCTGCCATCAACGCCTTGCGGGGCACCGGATAGAACTGCTCGATGCGCAACAGATAGATATCGTCTGCACCGCTCGCCTCACGAGCCTCGAACAGATCATAATAGACCTTGCCGGAACACAGCACGACACGCCGGATCTTATTGTCCGGCTTAAGCCTGACCTCGCCCTCACGCCCGGGGGTTTCCGCATCATCCCAGAGCACCCGGTGGAAGGACGACTTGGTGTTGAGATCGTCGAGGGCACTGACGGCCAGTTTGTGACGCAGCAGGGATTTCGGCGTCATGATGATCAGCGGCTTGCGGAAATCCCTGTGAATCTGGCGACGCAGGACATGGAAATAATTCGAGGGCGTGGTCAGGTTGCAAACCTGCATATTGTCTTCCGCGCACATTTGCAGGAACCGCTCAAGGCGGGCCGAGGAGTGCTCCGGGCCCTGCCCCTCATAGCCATGCGGCAGCAGGCAAACCAGGCCACTCATGCGCAGCCATTTGCGTTCCGATGACGAAATGAACTGATCGAAAAAGACCTGGGCGCCATTGGCGAAATCGCCAAACTGGGCTTCCCAGAGCGTCAGGGCATTCGGGTTGGCCAGCGAGTAGCCATATTCATAGCCCAGCACGGCTTCTTCCGAGAGCAGGGAGTCGATGACCTCATAGGCTGCACTGCCTTCGCCGAGATTAGAGAGCGGTGTGTAGCGCTCGCCGGTCTTCTGATCGACGAAGTGACTGTGGCGCTGAGAGAAGGTGCCGCGCCCGCAATCCTGACCGGACAGACGCACGGGGAAGCCTTCTTCCAGCAAGGTTGCAAAAGCCAGATGTTCGGCCGTCGCCCAGTCCAGACCTTTTTCGGATTTGACGGCCTCCGCACGGGCCTTGACGACACGGCCAAGAGTGCGGTGAATCTGCAGGGTCTCGGGAACGGTGGTGATCTTGCCCCCCATCGCCTTCAGCCTGGCCTTCGACACCCCGGTCGTTCCGCGGCGATCATCATCGAGGGGCAGGCCGAGGCCGGACCATTCCCCTTCCAGCCAGTCGGCCTTGTTCAGACCGGAGGATTTGCCGTCTTCAAAAGCCGCGTCGAGAAAAGCCTCAAAGTCGGTGATCTGACGCTCGACCTCTTCAGCCGTTACCAGTCCCTCCGCGACCAGGCGCTGTGTGTAAAGCTCCCGCGAAGACGGATGGTCCTTGATTTTCTCATACATCACCGGCTGGGTGAACATAGGCTCATCGCCCTCATTGTGCCCAAAGCGGCGATAGCAGAACATGTCGATGACCACATCCTTGCCGAACTTCTGGCGGTACTCCGTGCCCACCTTGGCCGCATAAACGACCGCCTCGGGATCATCACCATTCACATGGAAGATCGGGGCCTGAACCATCAGGGCCACATCCGAAGGATAGGGCGACGAACGCGAATACATCGGGCTGGTTGTAAACCCGATCTGGTTGTTGACGATGAAATGGATTGTCCCGCCGGTTCGGTAGCCCTGAAGCCCGGACAGGGCGAAACACTCGGCAACCACCCCCTGACCCGCAAAGGCGGCGTCGCCATGCAACAGAAGTGGAAGCTTGTGGCTGCGATCCAGAACACCCGTGGCCTCGGCCTCCATGGTTTGCTTGGCACGAGCCCGGCCAAGCACCACCGGATCAACCGCTTCGAGATGGGAGGGGTTCGCATTCATGGTCAGGTGAACCCGGTTGCCATCGAACTCCCGGTCCGACGAGGCCCCGAGATGGTATTTCACATCTCCTGATCCAAAATCGTCCGCGCCCTGGGTCGATCCCCCCATGAATTCATGGAAAATCTTCTCATAGGGCTTGCCCATCACCGCCGCGAGCATGTTCAGGCGACCCCGGTGCGGCATGCCGATAATGATCTCGTTCACGCCGAGCGCACCGCCGCGTTTGATGATCTGCTCCAGCGCCGGAACGGCCGCTTCTGCTCCGTCCAGACCGAACCGCTTCGTGCCCGGATAGCGCTTGTGAAGGAACCGCTCAAAGGTTTCCGCTTCGATCAGCTTGGTCAGAATAGCGCGCTTGCCTTCCCTGGTGAAAGCGACGCCCTTGTCCGGGCCTTCAATCCGTTCCTGCAACCAGGCTTTCTCTTCCGGGTCGGAAATGTGCTGGAACTCGATCCCCATGGTCGAGCAATAGGTCCGGCGCAAAATCTCGATGATCGTGGTGACGCTGGCATGGTCGAGGCCCAGCACGCCATCGATGAAGATCTCGCGCTCCATATCCTCGGGTCCGAAGCCATAGCTGGCCGGATCCAGCTCAGGCTGGTCCTCCTCCACGTCGAGCCCCAGCGGGTCGAGCTGCGCGCGCAAATGTCCCCGAACCCGGTAAGCGCGGATCATCATCAACGCCCGGACCGAATCCTTGACCGAACGGGCTATCTGATCCTCGGTGGCGCCCGGCACTTCAGACCGGATCTTCTGCTCCAGCCTGGGCTCGAGCAACGTCCAGTTTCCGTCAAAGGCCGCGACCGTTTCCGGGTCCTGCGCGCCCGACCAGGCCCGCCGTCGCCAGCTCGCGCCCTCGGCATTACGCGCCGCCGCCTCACCATCATCACCCAGCCGGGCGAAGAACTCCCGCCAGCTCTCGGGCACAGAGGACGGATCGCGGGCAAAGGCGGCCTGCATCTGCTCGATCCAGGCCGCACTGCCACCATATAAAAAAGCTGTATCTAGAAGGGCAGCGTTCTGAGCACTTCGCCCGCCCCCCAACGCGGATCCGTCATCTGCCATTATTCAGCGTCCTTTTTCCATATGGACGTCCCGGCGGGGTCAATCTGGCCTCGTCTGGCCGCCATAGGCAGTCTGTTAACAGGGTCTCAGACCCCTTTGAGAACCTCTACCATAGTTGTACCGAGTCGGGCAGGGCTCGGCGACACGCGAATGCCAGCCGCCTCCATGGCCGCGATTTTCGATTCGGCGTCACCCTGTCCGCCGGAGACGATCGCCCCCGCATGGCCCATAGTCCGGCCTTTCGGGGCCGTCCGGCCCGCAATGAAGCCGACCATCGGTTTCTGACGCCCCCTGGCCGCCTCGTCTCGCAGGAACTGAGCGGCCTCTTCCTCGGCTGTGCCGCCGATCTCGCCAATCATGATGATCTGTTCGGTCGCCTCGTCGGCGAGGAACATTTCCAGCATGTCGATGAATTCCGTACCCTTCACCGGATCGCCGCCAATGCCCACGGCGGTGGTCTGGCCAAGGCCGACCTGGCTGGTCTGGTAAACCGCCTCATAAGTCAGGGTGCCAGAACGGGAGACCACACCGACGCTGCCCTTCTTGAAGATCTTGCCCGGCATGATGCCAATCTTGCAGGCCTCCGGCGTCAGCACCCCCGGGCAGTTTGGCCCGATCAGGCGGGAGCTGGAATTGTCCAGCTTCGCCTTGACCCGCACCATGTCCAGGACCGGAACCCCTTCGGTGATGCAGACGATCAGCGGGATCTCCGCATCGATCGCCTCCTCGATCGCGGCGGCCGCACCGGCCGGAGGCACATAGATCACCGTCGCATCCGCACCGGTGGCCTCACGGGCTTCGGCGGCATTGGCATAAATCGGCAACTCAGTTCCATTGTCTGCGGTCCAGACAGAGCCGGCTTTCTTCGGATGGGTCCCGGCCACCATCTGCGTACCAAAATAGTCCAGCGCCTGATTGGTGTGGAACGAGCCCGTCTTGCCGGTCAGGCCCTGAACGAGGACTTTGGTGTTTTGGTCGATAAGAATGGACATGCCTTAAGCGCCTTTCACAGCAGCAACGATTTTCTGGGCGGCGTCATCAAGGTCGTCGGCCGGGATGATGTTCAGGTCTGACCCGGCCAGAATGGCCTTGCCCTGATCGACATTGGTGCCCTCGAGGCGCACCACCAGCGGGACGCTCAGATTGGTTTCCTTGACTGCCTGGATCACGCCCTCGGCGATCACATCACATTTCATGATGCCTCCGAAAATGTTGACCAGGATGCCTTTGACGTTGGGGTCCTTCATGATGATCTTGAAGGCAGCGGCCACCTTGGCCGCGTCCGCGCCGCCACCGACATCACAGAAATTCGCAGGCTCCTCGCCATACAGCTTGATGATGTCCATGGTGGCCATGGCCAGACCCGCCCCGTTGACCATGCAGCCAATCGTGCCGTCGAGGGCGATATAGGCCAGATCCCACTCCGAGGCCTCGATTTCCTTCTCGTCTTCTTCCGTGGTGTCGCGCAGCTCCAGAATGTCGGGATGCCGGAACAACGCATTGCCGTCGAAGGAGACCTTGGCATCAAGCACCCGCAAATGATTGTCCGTCATCACGATCAGCGGATTGATCTCGAGCATGGACATGTCCTTCTCGGTGAAGGCCCGGTAGAGATTCGGGAACAGGCTCATGCCGTCCTGCCGCGCCGTACCCTCAAGCCTGAGCGCATCGCACAGCGCCGCCGCATCCTCTTCAGACACCGACGCCCCGACCGGAAGAGTCAGAATTTTTTCGGGCGTCTCATGGGCCACCTGCTCAATGTCCATGCCACCCTCAGTGGAGGCCACGAAGGCCACCTGCCCGGTTCCGCGGTCGACCAGAATCGACAGGTAAAGTTCGCGGTCAATGTCGGCGCCATCCTCGATATAGAGGCGATTGACCTGCTTGCCCTCAGCCGAGGTCTGCGCAGTGACCAGGTGATGGCCGAGCATGGCCTCAGCGTGCTGCCTGGCCTCTTCCTTTGAGAAGGCCAGGCGGACGCCCCCCTTCTCGCCGGCTTCCGATTCGATAAACCGTCCCTTGCCGCGGCCACCAGCGTGGATCTGAGACTTGACCACCCAGAGCGGACCCGGCAGCGAATCAATCGCCGCCTCAATGTCGTCCTCAGTGAGAACCGGCGCGCCCGTGGCGACCGGAGCGCCAAAGGATTTCAGCACGGCCTTGGCTTGGTATTCATGAATATTCATTGGGTCTGGGCCTCTTCCATGGATCCTGGGCACGTGTTGCGCCTGCGAAGAACGGGCCGCTTATAGCACCGCGGACCCCGCTGACAAGGCAAGGTTTTTCAGACGCGCGGATCCACCTCACCTCTCCCTACGAGAAGGGGCGTGGTTGGCGACCAGGGCTCCTGAAGGTCCTCCGGTGCCGGCGGCCGCGACGCCCGTCGGACGAGCTGGGCCAGGACCAGAAGGAGGGACAAGCCCCCCATGACCAGGAACAGGGTCCGGGCGCCGGTCGGGGCATGCAGCGACAGGCCGGCCAGCAGGGGACCGATCATGGATCCGACTGCCCAGACGAAGAGCAGCCCCGTCATGACCTGGGGAATTTTCGCGGGCGGGGCCCAGTCAATGATATGGGCCACCGCGATGCCGTAAAAGGACAGCGATCCCGCGCCCCAGATGGCGAGGAGCAGCAGGATGAGCAGCGGCGGCAGAGACAGATCGAGCCCCAACAGAAACGCCGCGACGGCAGAGACCCCCACCATGAGGGCGATCACCAGCCGCCGGTCGACCCGGTCCGACACTTTGCCGGCCGGCCACTGGCTGATCACGCCGCCAATCCAGACCGCAGCGGTGGCAATCGCCGCCAGCGACGTGGCACGGTCTTCAAGACCGGCCAGGGCGTCAACGGCGTAAAGGGGCAGCAGGGAGAGCGTGCCCGTATTGATGACCCCGGCCATGAAGCAGGCAAAGACCGAGGAGGGTGCCAGCCCGATCAGGCGACGCAGGGGCAAGGGCTCCACATCCGGCGGCGGGGGCTGATCCCGCCGCGTCAGACAGATCGGCAGCATGGACAGCGCGATGGACTTTGCGCACGGCGTCCTACCCGAAGATCTTCAGTATGAGATTCGCGACATGCTCGACAACAGGGACGCGCCCTGGGTCCCCAACAAGATCGTAGAGCTGCGCGAGCGCCTCGCTGGCTCCCTGGGTCCAGCAGCCGTCCTCGCCGAACACGTCGGCCAGGCCGATCTCCTCGAGCTGAAGGGGGAGCTCGCCACTCTCGATGCGGGAGAGCTGCAACAGGTCCGAGACGAGATCCGAGAGGCGATTGGCCTGCCGATCGAGGCGCTCGGCGTTCTGCTCGTATTCGACCGCATCCTCGACATGTGCCGCACGACGGTGAACGTCTGGGGCGACGCGGTCGATTCCGCGCGCAACCTGCGCAATTGCGGCGAGGATGGCTCCGTCCTGGTGAGTCACTCTATGGCGGAACTCCTCTCAGGCAAAGCCGACCTCGCCCCCCTCGGCCCACACGGTGCCGTCGGGGTTGACGACCACGGCGGTGAGGTGACCATTTGAGTTGATCAGTATTGGTTCCAGGTTGTTGATAAGGATGGGAGGCTTGTGATCCTTAACAATATGAAGTAGAATGTGTGTATGTCCACTGCAACAAAGAAAGAAAGACAGAGATGCCAAGAGGGGCATCAGAAGCATCAGGTGGCTTAGCAGCTGCACCAGTGCTGGGAGTGGCAGCAGGCTGGGGTTGGCCGGTTGGTACTGAGGGAGCAGTACCAGCAGCAGTAAACTGGGCCAGGCACTTGCTGATTTGCCCCAGCTTCATGATTGCACGATCAGGGGCAG
>CAJXMY010000102.1 GCA_913056435.1 uncultured Hyphomonadaceae bacterium
CACCGAATGGGGCCATGATGATCTCAGAGCGGCGGTGGCCGCAGGGCCAGATGCCATCCTCGCGCCGAAGGTGACCGGGGCCGCGGACATTGATCTGCTGAACAAGGCACTTGATGAGGCCGGAGCCGACGCGGATCTGGACCTCTGGGTGATGATTGAAATGCCACTGGCACTGTTCCGTCTGGACGAGATCGCAGCTGCGTCAAAGCGGACCCGGCTCAGGGCTTTTGTCATGGGCACAAATGATCTGGCCAAAGAGATGAGAGCTCTGAACGACCCCCCGCAAAGAACGGCTTTTCAGACGGCTTTGAGCCTCAGCGTCGCCGCGGCGCGGGCCTACGACCTCGTGGCCATTGATGGTGTGTATAATGGCATTGGCGACGAGGCCGGCCTCGCGGCGGAATGCCGGCAGGGTCGCCTGATGGGCTTTGATGGCAAGACGCTGATCCATCCTTCGCAACTCGCCACGGCGAATGGAGTCTTTGCACCGGCGCCTGACGATGTCGCACAGGCCCGCGCGGTGATGGCTGCCTTTGCCGACCCGGCCAATGCCGGCAAGGGCGTGCTCAAGGTCAATGGCAAGATGACAGAGCTGCTGCATCTCGAAGAGGCACGACGCACCGTCGAGGTCGCCGAAGCCATTGCCCAGATGGAGTCCTAGGCGTCCTGACGTTCCGCCGAACTTTCAGGCTCGGGACGGGAGGTGGCTTCCCGCTGTCGTGAGAGCGGCCGGACCTTCGATTCCAGATGCTGGTAGATCCGGTCGGCGACATTGAGCCCGGTCACTGTCTCAATGCCTTCCAAGCCGGGAGAGGAATTCACCTCCAGCACGCGCGGCCCCGATTCTGACTGCAGGATGTCGACGCCGGCCACTGCGAGGTCGAGTACTTTGGCCGCGCGGCGGGCCGTTTCCCGCTCCTCACGGGTCAGGCGGACCCGCTCGGCACGACCGCCGCGATGCAGATTGGACCGGAACTCGCCTTCGGCCGCGCGGCGACGCATGGCGCCGACCACCTTGCCGCCAATCACGAAGCAGCGCACATCGGCGCCCGCCGCTTCGGCGATGAATTCCTGGACCAGGAAACTCGCTTCCAGCCCGCGAAAGGCATCGACCAGGCTCTCGGCGGCTTTGCGGGTCTCCGCCAGGACGACGCCCCGGCCCTGGGTCGATTGCAGCAGCTTGACGACGACGGGGGCACCGCCGACCAGCGAGATCAGGTCCTTGGTGTCCTTGGGTGAGCTGGCGAAAGCGGTCAGCGGCTGGCCGATCCCGGCATTGGCGAGGATCTGATGGGCAAGCAGCTTGTCGCGCGAGGAGATGATGCCCGAAGGTGAGTTGAGGCAATAGGCGCCGGTGCTGGCGAACTGCCGCAGGATCGCGGTGCCATAGGAGGTGATCGAGGCCCCGATGCGCGGGATCACCGCATCATAATAGGGCAGGATACGCCCATCATAATGAACCTCGGGGTGCCGCGCGCCGATCCGCATATAGCAGCGCCTCGTATCGATCAGCTCGACAACATGGCCCCGTTTCTCGCCCGCCTCGACCAGGCGGCGCGTGGAATAGGCATTCGGTTCCCGCGACAGCAGCGCGATGCGAAGCGGGCGTTTGACCGGGCGCTTCTTGGGCAGCTTGTCATAGGGCTCATAGGACAGAACATCCTGCAGGCAGGCCACATTCGGGTCGACAACCATGTCTTCCTTCAGGGCCCGGCGGCCCAGAAGCATCCGGAAATTCATGGTCTCGCGATTGGTCAGCGAAATCTGGATCGGCCAGGTCCGGCCGGACATGCTGGCCGGCGTCTCGATGATGTAGCGAAGCTCGGTCTCGCCGTTCGAGCTGGTCACCTCCCGCCGGTCGACGACCCGCGCCGAGCAGGTCACTTCAAGGCTGGGATTCTTCGGGTCGGGCTGGATCAGGAATCGCACCTGGGGATTGTCGGCGGGGCCAAAGGGTTCAATTGCCTCGGCGTGCAGCGCGGAGGTACGCGCGCCGGTATCGACCTTGGCCCGAATCGCCGGCAGGCCCAGTTCAGGCAGCGAAAGCCATTCTTCCCATCCGAGAATAAAAGAGTCGGCCATGGAGCCTCCTGTTAAACGGTCTATGCGGTGTGTTCGGCCCAGAGGTCGTAATCATCGGCATCCGTGATCCGGACCGGCACGATATCGCCTGCGCCGAGACACGCCGGACTGTCGACATGGACCACGCCATCGATTTCCGGCGCGTCGGCCTTCGACCGGGCAAGATAGGCGCCGTCAGTCTCGCCCGGGCCGTCGATGATGACCTCCTGCACCGTGCCGATCTGGGCCTCGGCACGCGCGGCGGAGATGTCGGCCTGGACCTGCATGAAGCGATGCCAGCGGTCTTCCTTGACCGCCTCGTCGACATGGCCGGGCAGGGCCCGGCTGTCGGCGTGGGCGACGTTTTCGTATTTGAAGCAGCCCGCCCGGTCGATCTTCGCTTCGCGGATAAAGTCGAGCAGGGTCTCGAAATCCGCTTCCGTCTCACCGGGAAAGCCGACAATGAAGGTCGACCGGATGGCGAGGTCGGGGACATCGCGGCGCCAGGCCTGGATGCGCTCGAGCACTCTGTCCTGTTTGGCCGGGCGCTTCATCGCTTTCAGCACGCTGGTGGAGGCGTGCTGGAATGGAATGTCGAGATAGGGGGTGATCAGGCCGTCGGCCATCAGCGGGATGATGTCATCGACGTGCGGGTAGGGATAGACATAGTGCATCCGGGTCCACACGCCGAGCGTGGACAAGCCCCGCGCCAGGTCGAGAAAGCGGGTCTGGTAGGTCTCGTTCTTCCAGGTCTGCGGAGCATAGCGGACATCCAGTCCGTAAGCCGAGGTGTCCTGACTGATCACCAGCAGCTCGCGGACGCCGGCGCGGACCAGCTGTTCGGCCTCGGTCAGGACGTGGTGGACCGGGCGCGAGACCAGGTCGCCGCGCAGCTTGGGGATGATGCAGAAGCTGCAGCGATTGTGGCAGCCTTCGGAGATCTTGAGATAGGCATAATGGCGCGGGGTCAGCTTCAGGCCGGCCTCCGGAACGAGGTCGAGATGCGGATTGTGCGGTGGCGTAAGGTGGGTGTGGACCGCCTCCATGACCTGCTCATACTGGTGCGGGCCGGTGACGGCCAGGACCCCGGGATGCTCCGCCTCGATCACCTCCGGTTCGGCGCCAAGACAGCCGGTGACGATGACCCGGCCATTCGCATTCATCGCCTCGCCGATCGCCTCAAGGCTCTCGGCCCGGGCGGAATCCAGGAAGCCGCACGTATTGACCAGGACCAGGTCGGCGCCGGCATAGTCCGGGCTGATCTGATAGCCTTCGGCCCGCAGCCTTGTGACAATGCGCTCGGAATCCACCAGCGCCTTGGGGCAGCCGAGGGAGACAATCCCCACTTTGGGGGCGGCGGAGGAGAGCGAGGTCGGATGCGCCATGGCGTGGCCGTAAACAAAAAGGAAGGGCTTGGGAAGCGGGTGACGCTGTCGAAGCGGTCTTGGCGTCCTGGTGAGGGGGGCGGCCAGACGCGTGGCCTGTCAGGTGCGGGGGCGGCTATCCACAGCGTTTGAGCCTGTGAGGTTTCGACGACACCCAGCGCTTTTTCCGTTTCTCGGGGGAAGGCTTCTGCTTTTTCACATCGAGCAGGAAGTACACATTTCCCTTCCGCGTCCGCACTTTTCCGACGATGTCACCCTGCACACCGGCCTCCTCGAACGCCTCCCTCTGGGCGGCCTTGCGCCGGCTTTCTCCACGCTTCACCCGGCCCGCGGGGAACACCCAGCCGCCTTTGGAGCCCCGGACCTTGAGGTACTGGACTTTGCCTTTCTTGCGACGGAAGGGCACGCATCCTGCTCTGGTCATGAGTCCTCCTGCGCCACACCAGACGCTCTGGATCCGACAGAATGGATTAATAAAGATTTACCGAAGGTCCATGGCGGCGGCACCGATGCGGGGGTTTGGTGCTGGCCGGCCTTTTCACGCCCAGAGGCACCCGGTGCGGGCACCACGAATCCAAAGCCCGCCGCGCTGAAAAGGGTCTGGCCAGATCAGGCCGGCTCGGTGGCAATGCCCTTGTCTGACATGAAGGTCCGCAGCTCGCCGGATTCGAACATTTCCTTGACGATGTCGCATCCGCCGACGAATTCGCCTTTGACGTAAAGCTGGGGAATGGTGGGCCATTGCGAGAAGGTTTTAATGCCCTCACGGATGTCCTGATCCTCCAGCACGTTGACCGCCTGATACTCCACCCCGAGATAGTCGAGGACCTGCACAACAACCGATGAGAACCCGCATTGCGGGAAGGTCGGGGTGCCTTTCATGAAGAGCAGCACATCATTGCCGGTCACGGCTTGCTGAATGGCGTTCTGGACGGGGTCAGACATGGGGATCTCCTTGAACATATGGTCTGGGCAGCTGCGCCGGTGACGTCAACTCTCGCCCTGCTCTATCTGGTTTCTGGCGACAGGAAGCAACCGCGCCATCTGCTCGCGGATGGCCTGGTCGCTTTGCTCAATCTTCATGGCGGCGAAGTCGGACTTCACTTTGCGGAAAACATCGTCCTCGCTGGCTTCCTGCAGATCTGCGACGACCACGCTCTGCGCATAGCTGTCCGCAGCCTCATTCTTCAGACCCATAAGGTCGGCGGCCCACAGGCCCAGAAGCTTGTTGCGGCGGGCCGCAATCTTGAAGGCCGTGGCCTGATCCAGCGCATATTTGGCTTCTTCGCCTCGCTCGCGATCGTCAAATGTCGACATGCCTGACGCCTTTCTCTGATATCATCCTTCTCAGGAATATAGGGATTGTCGCCCCATCGGCGCAAGACAGGGCGAGGGAATTTGGCGCGGAGGCACCGCGTGTCTGAAGGTAAGTTTTGCGTCCTGAGCCGGCTTGGCGTATGGGGGGCGACTGGTCCCGGTCTTGCCGCGGGCCCGGTCACCGGCTGGAGGGCGTCACATGTCTCGCAAACGCATGATCTACGAAGGTAAAGCAAAGATTCTTTATGAGGGGCCCGAGCCGGGGACGCTTATCCAGTATTTCAAGGATGATGCGACGGCCTTCAATGCCGAGAAGCGGGCGGTGCTCGATGGCAAGGGTGTGCTCAACAACCGGATCAGCGAGTTCATGATGACGCGTCTGGCCGGCGTCGGCATTCCGAATCACTTTATCAAACGCCTCAACATGCGCGAGCAGCTGATCCGCAAGGTCGAGATCATCCCGCTTGAAGTCATCGTTCGCAATACGGCGGCAGGATCGCTGTCAAAACGGCTTGGCATTGAGGAAGGCACCGCGCTGCCGCGCGCCCTCGTCGAGTTCAGCCTCAAAAATGATGAGCTGGGTGATCCCCTGGTGTCAGAGGAGCATATTGCAGCCTTTAACTGGGCCAGCCCCCAGGAGATGGATGAAATTATTTCCACCGCCTTGCGGGTGAATGACTTCATGTCCGGCTTGTTTGCGGCGGTCAACATCAAGCTGGTCGATTTCAAAATAGAGTTCGGACGCCACTTCGAGGGCGACCTGCAGCGGACCATTCTGGCCGATGAGATCAGCCCGGACAGTTGCCGACTGTGGGACTTTGATACCCAGGAGAAGCTGGACAAGGACAGGTTCAGACGAGACCTCGGGGGCGTCACGGAGGCTTATACCGAAGTGGCACGACGGCTCGGCATCCTCAAGGAATCCGGCCAGGGCGCGGATATCGTCGACTTCAGCACAGGCGTGAAATAAGGGCAGGGCTCGCGCTCCGGTGCTGTGGCAGGGCAGAGTCGGTCCCGGGGATCGAATGGGATGTGCCATTTTCATCCCCTGGAGATTGCGTTAGAGCAGGCCACATCGCAGATTCGGAGTCCAAACGGATGAAAGCTATTGTTCATGTCGGCCTGAAGCCCGGCGTTCTTGACCCTCAGGGCAAAGCGGTTGCCGATACTCTGGGCCGCATCGGCTTTGACGAAGTGCGTGGCGCCCGGATCGGCAAAGTGATCGAATTGGATCTTGAAGGTGTGACGGCCGCACAGGCGGAGGAGCGGGTGCGTGACATGTGCGAAAAGCTTCTCGCCAATACCGTGATTGAATCTTACCGCTTTGACGTGGTGGCCGACGGCGCTTCAGGCTGAGCGGGGCTTCCTGCCGGGTGCCACAGAGCGGCTCGTTTGAACGGCCTGGGACCCGCAGGCAGGCTGACCTGCCGGCACCGGTGTTCCCGACATTCTGCTTCCCAGTGTTGGGCCCTGCGGCCATTGGCGGCCAGCGGCGCTAGAGGGCCCGGCTCATGATAATGTCATCCATAATGGCGTCGCCAATTTGGAACGGGCGTCGCCCAATCATCCGATACCCGCATTTGCCATAGAATTCGGCGGCCCGGTCATTGTCCTCATGCGTGCCCAGCAACATGTTCCGGGCTCCAAGACGACGCGCATGCGTCTCTGCCGCCCTCTCCAGAGCGCTTGCGACTCCGGAGCCGTGATATTTGGAGAAGAGATAGAGTCGCTTGAGCTCAAGATCTGACTCCTCTGTGGGGATTGGGAGGTCGGGCGGACAGGTGAGGGCATAGCCGACCGGAGCGCGCGTCGTCTCGTGCAGGGCGAGCCAGGCCGCATTGCGAGGGTCGGGGGCCGTCAGATACGCCCTGTAGGTCTCTGCGTCATGCTGGCGTTGAAGGTGCAGCAGGAGATCAGCGGCCGCGATGTGGTCGCAAAAGGCTTCAAGAAAGGTTGCGGCGCCAATGGCGGCCAGACCGCCCGCATCCTCTGGTTGAGCCTGCTTGATCGTAATCACGAGATGATCCTCCGAATCAGATGAAGGCGGACCTGGTGGCCCGCCTTCCTGTTCCGCCTGTGCCCGGGTCTTCAGGCTGCTGACATGGCGGTTTCGAAATTCTCCGCCACCGCGCTGAGGAAACCCTCCGTGGTCAGCCATTCCTGATCGGGACCGACCAAAAGGGCGAGGTCCTTGGTCATCTGGCCGCCCTCAACCGTCTTGATGACGGTGGCTTCGAGCAGGTTCGCAAAATTGGTCACCTCCGGCGTGCCATCCATCCGGCCCCGATGGGCGAGGCCCCGGGTCCACGCAAAGATTGATGCGATGGAATTGGTGGATGTGGCCTCCCCCTTCTGGTGGTTCCTGTAGTGGCGGGTGACGGTGCCGTGAGCGGCTTCCGCCTCGACGGTTTTGCCGTCTGGGGTCATCAGGACGGAGGTCATCAGGCCAAGGGAACCATAGCCTTGCGCAACGGTGTCGGACTGCACGTCGCCGTCATAATTTTTACAGGCCCAGACGTAGCCCCCCGACCATTTCATGGCTGCGGCGACCATGTCGTCGATCAGACGGTGCTCATACGTGCCGCCCCATGGGGCGAATTTGTCAGCAAATTCCGCATCGAAGATTTCCTGGAAAAGGTCTTTGAACCGTCCATCATATTTTTTCA
>CAJXMY010000103.1 GCA_913056435.1 uncultured Hyphomonadaceae bacterium
CCCGCCATGATTAGACACCATGATCCCGGAACATCCGATGTCCACGGCCCGTCTGGCGTCCTCGACGCTCATGATCCCTTTCAGGGCGAAGGGGCCGCCCCACTGGGCACAGAGTTTCTCTGCATCTTTCCAGTTCATGGACGGATCGAGCATGGTCGAGAAATAATCTCCTACCGAGACGGGCAGATGGGTGCCCGTGTCAAGATGACCTGACAGGTGCGGCATGTCGAAGGGCTCCCGGGTCAGAAAATTCCAGGCCCAGGCCGGGTGGGCGGCGAAGCTCAGCAGGGACGACCAGGTCAGCCGAGGCGGGGTGGTGAACCCGGTCCGCAGGTCGCGTTCGCGATTGCCCCCGGTGATGGTGTCGACGGTCAGGGCCATGACATCGAAGCCGGCGGCCCGCGCCCGGTCGAGCAGCGCTTTGTTGAGCCCGCGATCCTTGTGAAAATAGAACTGGAACATTTTCGGGCCGGGGGCGAGGTCGGCAATGTCCTCGACAGATACCGTGGCGAGCGAGGAGACCCCGAACATGGTTCCGTATGTGGTCGCCGCCCGGGCAACCGCGCGCTCCCCCTCATGGTGGAAAAGGCGCTGAAGGGCGGTTGGGGCACAATACAGCGGCATGTCCAGTTTCTGACCCATGACCTCCACCGACAGGTCCACCGTCTCGACGTCCCGCAGCACATTGGGAATGAGGTCCACCGTCTCATAGGCGGCCGTGTTGCGCCGGTAGGTCACTTCATCATCGGCAGCGCCATCAATATAGTGGAAGATTGGCCCGGGCAGACGCTTGCGGGCCAGGGTTCGAAAGTCCGCGAAATTGTGGCAGTCGCTCAGACGCATTTTGGGTTTCCGCCTCCGGGTTCTGAAAGTCCTCTTCCAGCCTGTCCTGTCCTAAGGGCTCCCGCGCAGTTTGCCAGAGTTTTAAGTCCGCTCGCAAGGTCGCGGCCACGGAGTCTGAGGCATGGCGGTTTTTCCGTTACATATCCGCGCCCGCAATTGCCGACGTTGCGGCAGGGCGGTTTGTCACTGGCGAGTCCTATTGACACTTTCACTGCCTTAACATCAGGTCGACATATGTGAGCAACCGATATGGGCAGAGCGCTGGAATGCGGTGGATTCTATTGATCATTGCGGGCCTCATTCTCGCGGGGCTGATCATAAGTGTTATGGTGACCCGGGACGGCTCTGCGATAACGCCGCGTGGCGAGGGACAGGTCCTTATCGGTGACACGGCGTTCGAGGCTTTCCCTCTGCCAGACTATGCCGCCGCGGCGGTATCCGCTGATTATAAGAGCTACTTCGTCGAGGTTGAACCCGGGATAAAAGTGCATGTTCTGGACGTTGGAACCGGTTTTCCGGTTTACCTGCAGCACGGTAATCCGACATCAGGGTTTCTCTACCGCAAAGTCGCCGCGGCGCTGCCGACCGACCAGGTCCGGCTGATTATGCCAACCATGGTGGGGCTGGGTTTTTCCAGCAAAGTCCCGGCCTCTGCGCATACGCTGGACAATCACATAAGCTGGATGAATGCCGTTCTCGAGGCGCTCGAGCTCGAGCAAGTCATTTATGTCGGACAGGACTGGGGTGGCCCGGTGGGCATGGGGGCCCTGTCGCGTTCGCCCGGTATGCTGGCGGGCGTGGTGGCGATGAATACGGGCTTCAACGCGCCGAGGGAGGCCCGTGCGCTGTCGCGTATTCACGCTCTGGTCAAAACACCCGTGCTGGGCGAACTGTTGGTGGAGGTTGTCAGCTCGGCCTTCTCCCGGCTTCACGCCATGCAAGGGGACCCGGATTCGATCCCGCCGGAGGTCGCCAGCCTCTATGGGCGTCCGGTCACCGAAAGTGGCAATGCCAAGGCGCCTCTGGCTCTGATGCGCATGGTTCCCGATGGGCCCGAACATCCCAGCGCGGCGCAGATGCGTGAGATTGAGGCTTATGTTTCCAGCCTTGATGTGCCCGCAGAGCTGGTCTGGGGTATGCGGGACCCGATCCTGGCCCAGGGCCTTTCCGCCATGCAGGCCAATTTTCCGGAGGCCTCTTTAACGGAAACCGAGGCCGGTCACTTCCTGCAGGAAGAGGTCCCCACTGTGATCGCGGAGGCGATTCTGCGCCTTGTCATGCAGGTTCAGGAAAACGAACAGGGCCCCGAATAGAGCCCGCCGGGTCGGGCGACCCTCCGCAGCGTCCACAACCGGAAGAGATCTGGCTGGTGGGGAACATGTGACCTCCTATGGTGGCGAGGTTTAAAAGATCTGAAGTCGATCCACCCTCGAGGTGTGTCATGTTCCCCAGCAGCGCCTTGTGGCGCTTCCAGATGTCATGGGTGTGCTCCAGATCGCGGCCATAGGAAACAGGTTTCGCCGTTCCGGCGAACAGGTCCGCTGCCGCGGCTGTGGGCGTGACCGGATCATTCGGTTTAGAGCCGGACTTCAGGAAAAGCGTCTGATGCTGACCTTGCGCGCCGCCGCCTCGCCGAGTTCGCTGCGGATCCGGGTCTCGGTGTCCGTCATGACCTGGTCGACCTCCCCGGCGAGGCAATAGACTCGAAGGGCAAACCATTCCGGCAAATCCTCATGATCCGGGGTCTGGTGCCAGCGTCCGGATTCCGCGACCACGGTCCGGACCCGTTTGTCTTTTTCAAGCAGCCTGTCCACACGGTCCAGAACATCGTCATCGCCGGTCTGGCTGACGGAAAAAACCGCCTCGGCAGGTTCGGCCTCGCTGGCGGCTGGGATGAGGTCCGACAGGGTTTCCCCGACCTTTTCCGCGGCCTGTTCGGCCAGGGTCTCGACGGCGGAGCGCCCTGGTGTCCGTGTCGCCAGGACATAGCCCAGAATGAGAAAAAACAGACCCACGAGACCCGTGGAGCCGGCATCTTCGACCCCGGTGAGGCCTTCCCACGCCGCGATCCCAAACACCAGGAAGGAGAACAGAATCAGAAAGCCGCCAAACGTGTTCATAAGACCCTCCTCAGGTCGCAAGAGGTCATCAGGGCTGGCCCCTCGTCCAGCGGATACGCGACAGCAGGTCATCACCAGAGAAAGGCGCGCCCTCAGCGCGCCGGTCTTCAATGACGATAACAACCAGGCGGTCGCTGAGCCGACCATGGAAGACCTTGCGCCTTTGGGGTGGGTTGCCATGTCGCAATCGGGCATGCTCCGCCTTGAAGCGAATCCTGTCCAGGGAGGTGTCGGGGGCCCCTTGCCAGTCTGCGGAATTGAAAGATGACATGCCGTGGGCCAGCGCGCTGACCTCGCAGCTCAGACAGGGGGCGGATATATTGTCCATGCCGGTCCCGACCGGGACGTCCTGTCCGCTCCATTCGGAGGTCCATCCCTCGTCCCAGGCCACCTGAGTCAGACTGATCCGGGTCACCCAGTCATCTGAGGCATAGGTGCGCCGCCCGGCCTCCGCCGCGATCAGGTGCCAGCCCGGCTGGGGCGGCAGAGTGTAGAGGCCGGACATTTGCCAGACCTCCGGATCAGCCGAGGGAAACCGGCCCCGGATGCGCAGTGCCGCCAGCATGTCACCAAATTCATGGCCACGCCAGACCTCGAAGTTCGGATCGGTGGCCGACCTGGCGGTCAGCGACAGGATCCGACCGTCGAGCTTGAGAAAGGCATGTGTGATGTGCAGCGCGGTCCCGGACGCATCGACCATGTTTAGGGAGATGTACAGGCCCGGAGTGTAGGCGATCGAGGTTTCAAGGGCCTCTTCAATCCTGCCGCCGGCTGCGGTGACCGCCTGTTTCAGGAAGCTGATCTCCTCTTCTGAGAAGTCCGAACCCGGCCGGCCGGCCAGGATCTCAACGAAGACCTGTTCATGATAGGGGCCGGTGCCTTCATCATATCCGCTCGCTTCCAGGATCAGCTCGTGGCGGTCGCCGTCCGGAATGGAAAGCGGCTCATAGTCATTGCTGTAGCTCAGGACGATCCCGAAACGGTCATGGACCCAGACATTCTCGTTGGCAGAGGCCGGCGCGAGCAGGCCGAAGGCGGCTGAGAGAAGGATGACAACCACGCTCAGATAGCGAACCCAGTGTGAGGGACCTGGCCTGTTCAGCAGGTTCATCCGTGAATCTCCCACATGCTTCGTCCAGATAACTTACTGCTTATCATAAGTTCTGTTATGTATCGACTTCATAGGGACTGGGCGAGAGAATGGAGGTCTTTATGTTGGCAATGCGACGTGGTCGAGGGCTCTTGATCTTGTGTCTGGCCGGGGTCCTCGGTCCGGCGGCACAGGCCGAAACCTTCTTTGAGGCCTGTCAGGGGCGGTTTTTTCAATCCATGGACTGTATCAACGAGGCCTGCGGCGATCGTGGCGTTCTCGATCTGCCCCCTGCGCAATTTTGCGAGCCCCGTGCCTGTGATGAATTTCTGAACGCCAACACCCCCACATCCGGACTTGAATATAGCTGGTGCAAGGAAGACTATGTGGCGGCCGGAGGCCGGTTGGATGCGGCCGGCCGGCCGGTTCCTGACTGCACCCCCAATCCCGCCTTTGCCCCGGCGAATGAGAGGGCTGACCGCTTCCTTGCCTGCCAAGAGCGTGTCTGGCGCCAGTGCGGGGGGGATTTCATCGATCGATACAAGGTCGGCGGGGGCATGGATCTGATGAAATGCAAGGCGGATTTCGACCAGGGACAGCTCCCGCCGCGATGATGGAGCACCCTCCGCGCAAATAGGCTCGAAAGGGGCGGAGGGCGCCGGAACCGGGTTTCATTCCCTGCGCTTGCCTCGACCTCCAAATGGGGCCGTTTTCTTCTGGTGCCGCCCTCTCCATGACCATCCGGCCGTGGTGTCGAGGCGTTGACGGGGGCGGAGGCGTGCCGACCCGCGGCCCGTTCCGCCCATGTCATGACGTCGGGGGCCTTGCGCCGCGCTCCCCCTCGGGTCTAACCATGTCACACAGTGTGGAGGGAGAGACCCATGCGGATCCTGTTGGCCGGTCTGGTCTATTTCGGCAGTTTGATGGCAGCGGCGCGTGCGGACCAGCCGGCCTCTTTTGATGAGGCGGTCGCCTCTCTGGAGCACCGGCCGGGCTTTGTGGATCTGTATCTGGATGCGGAGGCCGGGGCGGTGTTCGCGGCCTTGCCGGCCCCCGACGAGGACGGCATTGCAGTCCGGTTCATTCATACGGTGGGGCTGACGGGCGGCCTTGGGTCCAACCCGATCGGGCTCGACCGGGGCAATGCCACGAATGGGGCCATTGTCCGGTTTCGCCGGATTGGCGACCAGGTCGTGGCGGAGCAGGAAAACTGGCGATACCGGGCCAGCGCCGACAATCCCCGCGAACAGCTCGCTGTGGCGCAGTCCTTTGCCAGCTCTTTTCTCTGGTCGACAGACATCCAAGCCAGCGATGAGGCGGGTGGCCTGTTGATCGATTTGTCCGGCTTCCTCACGCTCGATCATTTCGGCATCGCCGACAGTCTGAAGTACGGTGCCGAGGCCGGGGCCTACAGCCTGGCGGACGATCGCAGCTTTCCCGATCCGGGCGCGGCTCTGGCCTTTCCGGATAATGTTGAGCTGGACGCTTTCATGACCTTTACCAGCGCACGTCCCAATCGGCAGACCCGGGCAACGGCCCCGGATGCGCGGGCCATCACCCTGATCCAGCACCATTCTCTGGTGCGTCTGCCGGAGGCGGGCTATGAAACGCGCAAATTCGACCCCCGGACGGCCAATATCGGATTTGGATATTATGATTATTCCAGCGATCTGGCAGACCCGATTGTGCGCCGGCTGTCGCGCCGGTTCCGACTGGAGCGGGTGGACCCGACCACGCCCTCCGGGCCAGCCACTGAGCCGATTGTGTTCTATGTCGATCCGGGGGCCCCGGAGGAGATCCGTGAGGCCCTGATTGAGGGGGCGTCCTGGTGGGCAGAGGGCTTCGAGGCGGCGGGATTCGAGGACGCTTACCGGGTCGAGGTTCTGCCCCCGGATGTGCACCCCCTGGATGTCCGCTACAATGTGATTAACTGGGTGCATCGCCAGACCCGTGGCTGGTCTTATGGCGGTCATGTCGCAGACCCGCGAACAGGTGAGATCCTGAAAGCCAATGTCATTCTGGGCTCCCAGCGGGTGCGCCAGGATCGCATGATTTTCGAAGGTCTGGCCGGGGCAGACAAAACAGGGACTGGGCGGGCCGATGATCCGGTTGAACTGTCACTTGCCAGGATCCGCCAGCTCTCGGCCCATGAAGTGGGCCACACGCTGGGCTTTGCGCACAATTTTGCCGGCAGTTCTAATGGCCGGGCTTCGGTCATGGATTATCCGGCGCCCTACATTCGGCCGAGGGATGGCCGGCTCGATTTTTCGGACGCCTATGGCGTGGGCCTTGGGGCATGGGACCTGTTCACGGTGCGCTGGCTCTATTCCGATTTTCCGGACGGGGTGGAAGAAGGGGCGGCGCTCGATGCCCTCACCGAAGAGGCCTTGGCATCCGGGCTGCGCTTCACAGCCGACCAGCATGGCCGGTCCGTTGATACGGCTCAGCCCTATGGGTCGGTCTGGGACAATGGTGAAGATGCGATTGAGACCTTGCTCGAAACCCTTGAAGTCCGACGGATCGCGCTTCAGGACTTCGGGTTTGATCGGTTGGCGCCAGGGCGGTCCACCTCTGATCTGAACGCCGTCATTGTCCCGATCTATCTCTATCATCGCTATCAGGTCGCGGCGGCGGCCAAATGGGTTGGAGGTCTGGATTTCAGCTATGGTGTGACGGGTCAGGCCCCGGCTGCCGCCCGGCCGGTTCCGGTCGAGGATAAGCAGCGGGCGGTGGAGGCCCTTCTGGCCACGCTGGATCCCGCGGTTCTGGACCTGCCGGATGCGCTTCTGAACCGGCTGACGCCGGGAGATGTCGGTTTTGCCGGCGGCGGTGAGGCGCTTGAGGTCTTTCCGTCGCGGACGGGTCCCGTGTTTGATCTGCCGTCTGCGGCCACGATTGCCGCTGATCTCAGCCTCGGTGCCCTGCTGGCTCCGGCCCGTCTGGAACGCGTCGCGGCGTATGCGCAGCGCGATCCCGCCGCCTTGCAGCTGTCGGACCTGCTCGAGCAGATTGATGTGCGGGTGTTCAAGCGACCGGACTCGCCGCGACGGGCCTTTCTGGCGAGGCTGGTCCAGGCCCGCTTCGTTGAGGCCCTGATCCTCGCGGGCGGCGTGGTACTCGGCGTTTTCCTTGAGGTCACCGAGGGCCCGCGCTTCGGCGATGCGCTCGGTGATTTCCTTGCGTCGCCTGACGAGGGTGGTCAAGGTCTGTTCGAGTTTGGCCTTCTCTTCCGCTGTGACAATGTCCATGGCCTGATCCCTGCCCCCGGCGATCAATT
>CAJXMY010000104.1 GCA_913056435.1 uncultured Hyphomonadaceae bacterium
TTTTGTCCAAGGGTCGTCGCAAGTTCCTGCGAGGGCAGGCCGTTATCCTTATAAGCCCCTGCCAGCCAGTCCAACTGTCTGGTCAGCTCCTGATAGCAATACGCCAGAGAGCGGGGCAATTGCCGGTCGAGTATGAGAAAGTTCGCTATACTGGTCGGCGAGATCTCGCCCTGATGGGTCCAGTGATAGGCCCGCTCCGCGGAGGCGGACCGTAAAAGCATTTCCCATTGCACATTGTTCAAGGGAGACCCGCCAGAGCCCGCCATCGGAAGCAGCGCATAATATTTCACATTAAGGATCCGAGCCATGTTGTCGGCGCGTTCAATCAGCTGGCCAATATTGCAGAAACAATAGATGTCATTCCTCAGAAGGGTCCCGAACAAAGCCCCCCGGACGAGCGCGCTATGGCGCCGAATGTTGGACAGAAGCTCCGGAACGCCTGCACTGGTGACCGGTCGCTTCAACAGCTCCAGCAAAGCCATCCAGCTTTCATTGATCGCCTCCCAGAGCTCCAAGGTCAGCGCTGTCCGCGTTCGGCGAGCATTGTCACGCGCGAGCCGGTACACCTCGATCACACTGGCCGGATTCGATCGATCCCTGATCAGGAAATCGGTTACCTTGTCGACTGTGGGAACCCCATGGCGCGCCTCAAATGCGTGCCGGGCATCCAGTGTCTCCAGAACGCTGTTCCATTCCGTTTGTCCGGCCGAGGAGCGTGTCAGAGACATCCGAAATCCGGCATCCACCAGCCTCGCGGTGTTTTCGCACCGTTCCAGATACCTGCACATCCAGAAAAGCTCACCAGCTGTCCGCCCTAACATTCATCAGCCCCCAAGGATCCAGGTATCTTTGGTGCCGCCGCCCTGGCTTGAATTGACCACCAGAGACCCCTTTTTCATTGCCACGCGGGTCAATCCCCCTGGAATAAGGTCGATCCGTTCTGGCGAAACGAGAACAAAAGGCCGCAAATCAACATGGCGGGGCGCGAGGCCTGCCTGGGTCAGGACCGGAACGGTCGACAAAGCCAGAGTAGGTTGAGCAATATAATTGGACGGCCTGGCGAGGAGTTTCTTTTTGAACGCCGCAAGCTCCTTCCGGCTGGCCGCTGGTCCGATCAGCATGCCGTAGCCGCCAGAACCATGAACCTCTTTGACGACAAGCTCATCGAGATGCTCAAGCACATAGCCCAAGGCGTCAGGTTCTGCACACCGCCATGTTGGGACATTTCTCAGACGTGCCGGCTCTCCGGTATAAAACTCCACAATTTCCGGCATGTAGGAGTATAACGCCTTATCATCAGCAATGCCTGTCCCGGGGGCATTGGCTAAGGTTATGCCGCCTGCACGATACACATCCATGACCCCCGGGATCCCCAATAAGGAATCCCGACGGAAATTGAGAGGGTCCAAAAAGTCATCATCAACCCGGCGATAGAGAACATCGATTGGAACATATCCGCGCGTTGTGCGCATGGTGATCCGGCCACCTTCAACCTGAAGGTCATGCCCTTCCACCAGCTCCGCACCCATTTGTTCGGCGAGGAAAGCATGCTCAAAATAAGCAGAGTTGTGGATGCCCGGCGTCAGAACGGCGACCCGGGCTTTTCCATGGGTGGCCGGCGGTGCCGAACGGCCAAGCGATTTTCGGAGAAGCTTGGGGTAGTCAGCGATCGGCTGAACCCGGATCCGTTCAAACAGATCCGGGAACATTTTCATCATGGTCTCGCGGTTCTCCAACATGTATGAGACGCCCGAAGGGGTCCGCACATTATCCTCCAGCACATAGAACTCGTTCTCACCTGTCCGGACGAGGTCCGTCCCAACAATGTGGGTGTAGACCCCGCCTGGTGGTGTCACGCCAACCATTTGGGCCAGGAAGGCCGAGTTTTTCGAGATGATATGTTCAGGAATGCGCCCGGCCCGCAGGATCTCCTGCCGGTGATAAATATCATAGAGAAAGGCATTTATGGCGCGAACGCGCTGTTCTATGCCGGCCTTCAATCCGGCCCACTCCGCTCCACTGATAATTCTGGGAACCAGATCGAACGGGATCAGGCGTTCGTCCGCCTGAGCATCGGTGTAGACGTTGAAGGTAATACCAGTTCGACGAAAGACCTGTTCAGCCTGACGCGATTTTCGTCTCAGCGCCCTGATATCGACCGAACTGAGCCAGTCAGCATAATCGGCATATGGCGTCCGCGCTTCACCGCCTGAGGTGGTCATTTCGTCGAAGAAAGGATTGTCGCTCGCCATGGGAGAAAGATCTGCCGAGCGCGGACCTCAGCCAAGAGCAGATGGAAGAACGCCCCTGTATTCCGTTATAGCTGCTGCGTCCGGAACAGCCCTTGCCCGGTTTTTAAGCACTGTCCGGATGCACTCATGAGACCTTCCGGGGGCCAACCACACAAGACCTGACGCCCAGAACAGGCTTCAGGGCACCAATGTGGCTTCCGTCGCCGCCTGAATCTGCTGCTCGGACACGCCGGGCGCGCACTCGACAACCCTAAGCCCGCCGGGGACAACATCAAAAACGCCAAGATTTGTAATGATCCGGTCGATCACCTGGCGGCCGGTCAAGGGAAGGCGGCAGGCCTTGAGCAATTTCGGGTCTCCTGAACGCGATGTGTGATCCATGATCACCACACACCTGCGAACTCCGGCAACCAGATCCATCGCCCCGCCCATCCCCTTGACCATTTTCCCGGGGATCATCCAGTTGGCAAGATCTCCCGTCTCCGAGACCTCCATCGCGCCAAGTATGGATAGATCAATGTGGCCGCCTCGGATCATGGCAAAGCTGGTCGCGCTGTCAAAAAAACTGGACCTGGGAAGCGTCGTAATCGTCTGCTTTCCAGCATTGATCAAATCTGGATCCACCTCGTGCTCGCGGGGGAATGGCCCCATCCCCAGCATCCCGTTCTCACTCTGCAGCGTCACGTCGATCCCCTTGGGAATATGGTTTGCAACACGTGTCGGGATTCCGATTCCAAGATTGACATAGTAGCCGTCTTCGAGCTCTAGAGCGGCCCTTTGGGCCATCTCATCTCTGGTCCACGACATCAGTCTGCCTCCGTCACAGTGCGTTGCTCAATGCGTTTTTCATGCTCCCCTGCCAGAAGGCGCTGAACATATATTCCCGGCGTGTGAATATGGTCGGGATCGAGATTTCCAGTGCGAACGAGCCGTTCCACTTCTGCAATAGTGGTTCGACCTGCGGTGGCCATGACCGGATTAAAGTTTCGGGCCGTCTTATTGTAGATCAGATTGCCTTGATCGTCCCCAATATCGGCTTTGACCAGCGCGAGGTCGGCAACAAGGCCCGTCTCCAGAATATAGGTCTCACCGTCAAAATCCCTGTGCTCCTTGCCCTCTGCAATGACCGTCCCCACGCCGGTTTTCGTGAAAAAACCCGGTATCCCGGCACCACCTGCCCGGCACCGCTCTGCGAGGGTTCCCTGTGGATTGAACTCAAGCTCAAGTTCTCCGGACAAATACTGGCGTTCAAACTCCTTGTTCTCGCCAACATAGGAGCTGATCATTTTGCGTATCTGGCCATTCTCCAGAAGCAATCCCAGCCCGAAGCCATCTACGCCGGCATTGTTCGATATGACAGTGAGATCCTTGACGCCCAACTCCCGCAACGCCGAAATGCACAGTTCGGGAATGCCGCAAAGGCCGAACCCCCCACACATCAGCGTCATGCCATCAAAAACGAGACCGTCCAGAGCGGAGATTGCGTCCTGGTAGATTTTGCTCGCCATCGCTCAAAGCTCCCTCTTCTCCTTTTCTACCTTCAGCGCGAGGTGACGCCAACCCACCCACGCCGGTGGTTTTGAACACGTCGAGGTTGCAAGGGATATCTAGACTGGGAGAGGTCAGCCCGCGAAGCTTTCGTCACGCGCTGGACGACTCCACCAAGCTGGGTCATAGACGACTGGGACATTTCAAGGGAGCGGACAGCGTGGCAGAGCGTATTCGAGTCGATGTGAAGAACGGTGTGGCTGACGTCCGGCTGGTGCGAACGGACAAGATGAACGCTCTTGACGATGCCATGTTCGAAGCCCTGGTCGACACCGCAGCCATGCTGGAGACGAGAGCCGATGTGCGCTGTGTTGTCCTCTCAGGGGAAGGTCGCGCCTTCTGCGCCGGGCTCGACATGCAGAGCTTTGGAGCCATGGCCAAGGGAACGGGAAACGGCGTGAGCCGAAGGCCGCTGGCCGAGCGAACACATGGCCTGACCAACCGGCCCCAACAAGCGGTTTGGGGCTGGCGAAATCTTCGGGTGCCCGTCATCGCCGCTGTCCATGGCGTAGCGCTGGGCGGTGGGTTCCAAGTTATGCTGGGAGCGGATATCCGTATCACCCACCCAGATACAAAACTCAGTATCCTGGAGATCAAATGGGGTCTGGTGCCAGACATGGGGTCAACGGCCATCATGCGTCGTCTGGCCCGGGAGGACGTCATCCGGGAACTGACATTTACCGGCCGGATATTCTCTGGCCGCGAAGCTCTGGAACACGGTTTCGCGACACGGCTCTCCGAAAAACCCCTCGAAGACGCCCTTGATCTGGCCGCCGACATCGCCAGCCGCAGCCCCGATGCGATCCAGGCCGCAAAACGCCTTTACAATGATCTGGCTGACCGTGACACGGCCGGCGCCCTTTTGGCGGAGTCAGAAATCCAGGACGAGCTGATTGGCCGTCCAAACCAGATGGAGGCGGTGATCGCCGGCATGGAGAACCGCCCCGGGAAGTTCAAGGACTAGGATACCTCGCCGATGACTTATATCTCGCCTGTCGAAGATATCGCCTTTGCACTCGAAGAGATTGTTGGGATCAATCAGCTCTCCGAACAGGGCGCCTATCCGGACTATGAGGCCGACCTCCTGCTACCAGTTCTGGAAGAAGCCGGAAAGCTCGCAACCAACGTGCTTGCCCCCCTCAATGCCCAGGGTGATGTCTCTGGATGTGTCCTGACACCGGATGGCGTCTTGTCTGCACCGGGTTTCAAAGCCGCTTATCAGGCCTTTCGGGATGGCGGCTGGATGGGATTGTCGGTCCCGACCGATTATGGCGGCCAGGGCCTGCCCCGCAGTCTGGCCCTTGGTGTCATGGAAATGATGCACGGCGCCAATATGGCGTTCTCCCTGTGCCCGATGTTGAGCTTTGGAGCAATTGAAGCGCTCCTCGCTCATGGCAGCGAGCACCAGAAACAGACTTATCTCCCCAAGCTGGTCAGTGGTGAGTGGACCGGCACCATGAACCTGACCGAGCCTCAGGCCGGCTCCGATGTGGGTGCGCTGAAAACAAAAGCTGTCCCCAGCGGAGACGGTGCTTACGCGCTGACCGGGCAGAAAATTTACATCACTTGGGGAGACCACGACCTCGCCGACAATATCATCCACCTCGTTTTGGCCCGGCTTCCCAATGCGCCAGCAGGGTCGGCCGGTATCTCGCTCTTCCTCTGTCCGAAGTTCCTGCTGGATGAAAATGGTCATCCGGGTCAACGCAATGGTGTGACCTGTATTGGTCTGGAAAAGAAGCTGGGCATCCACGCCAGCCCAACGTGTGTGATGGAGTATGACGGCGCAAAGGCCTGGTTGATTGGCGCCCCACATCGCGGCCTCGCTGCGATGTTCACCATGATGAATTCGGCCCGACTGAATGTGGGATTAGAAGGCGTTGGCGTTGGCGAAGCGGCCTGCCAGGCCGCCCTCGCCTATGCTCAGGAACGCAAACAGGGTCGCGCCCCCGGCATTGAGGGCCCGGCTCCCATTCTGCACCATGCCGACGTTCGTCGAACATTGATAACCATGCAGGCCAAAGTTCAAGCGGCGCGGGCGATCTGCCTTGCCTGCGGTATCGCGGCTGACCAAGCCCAGACCGCAGGGACAGAAACCGACCGGGAAACCGCTCGTCTGCGTGAAGAATTGCTGACACCCATCGCCAAAGCCTGGTCAACGGATGTCGGAGTCGAAACCGCCAGTCTGGGCGTGCAGATTCATGGCGGCATGGGCTTCATGAACGAAACGCTCGCCGCGCAGCTGTACCGGGATGCGCGGATCGCACCGATTTATGAGGGCACAAATGGCATCCAGGCGATTGATCTTGCCGGTCGCAAGCTGGCGATGAAGGACGGTGCCGCCATGCAGAACATGCTGGAGGATATTCAGGTCACCATCCGGCAGGCCAGGGAAACCAATGACCCGCAGCTGGGTCAGATCGCGGATCGCCTTAGCAGCGCTTGTGAGACCCTGAGGGACTGTACCGACTGGATGCGCCAGACCATGACGGAGGACCGTGAGACCGGGCTGGCCAGCGCAACGGCTTATCTTCGCCTCGCCGGTGATGTCATCGGTGGCCATTTTCTCGCTCTTTCGGCGCTCAGGGGACGCCGTGCCGGCGGCATCCGCCGGGCCCGCGCGCTTGCACTTGCAGGCTTCTACGCGGAGACATTGCTGGCGGAGGCTCCAGGTCGCGCTGCGGGGATCAAAGAGGGCGGAGCCGCTGTGCTGCGCGACAGCGAAGCCCTTTTTGACCTCAGCTGATCGCTTTCAGTCGCGGCGAAGGTTCGGCGCCCTCCACCCAGATGTGCGTGAGACGCCTGTTTTCTGGGCCGCGGCCTATCGGTCTGTATCAGGCCGCGTCAGAAACCCGGGACAAGGCGCAGTGGGACCAGATCTCTGATAAGGCCTGAACGAGTTTCTCAATGTCCTCGTCGCTATGCACTGGCGATGGCGTAATCCTTAAGCGCTCCGTTCCTTTTGGAACGGTGGGATAATTGATCGGCTGGACGTAGATCCCGTGCTCTTCCATCAGCATGTCACTGATCCTTTTGCAGTGCACAGGGTTTCCAACCATGACCGGGACAATGTGGCTGGGGTTTTCAAGCGTCGGAATACCAATGGCCCGAAGCCGGTCCCGTACTTTCTGGACCCGGTCCTGCTGCATGTCCCGCTCGACCTGGCTTTCCTTGAGATGTCGAATGCTCGCTCGAGCTCCCGCGGCGACGGCCGGTGGCAGAGCCGTTGTGAAAATAAAGCCGGAAGCAAAAGAGCGGATGGCGTCCACAAGGTTGGCTTTGGCGGTGATATAGCCGCCCATAATGCCGAAGGCTTTCGCCAGCGTACCCTCGATAATATCAACGCGCGACATCAACCCTTCGCGGTCGGCAATGCCGCCGCCGCGTGGTCCATACATGCCCACGGCATGCACCTCGTCGAGATAGCTCATCGCGCCATACCGCTCGCACACGTCGAGGATCTCCGCGATTTGGCGGGTCGTCGCTCCGAGGGATTTAAGGAGCGCGCGTGATAGCTCGAGGAT
>CAJXMY010000105.1 GCA_913056435.1 uncultured Hyphomonadaceae bacterium
GATCGGCGGCCGCCCTGACACGCCGTCAGGACGAGCGTTGACGACACAAAAACCAGCAGTGTTATTCTAGAAGGGGTCATTGATCCGCACTCAATCTAACATTGCCCAATCTCATCATCGCCTCTCTTTTGTAAAGACGGGAGCTGCGGCATAATCGACCCGGGAGGGAAATTCTTGCCTTTTCGGTCGTTTTATGTATTTACTGTAGGCTATAAAATTCTCTAATCGAAGATCGGATCAGCTAATGCCCTCAGATATTGAACGGGGTGAAATCACGGCAAGCGAGATTGACCAGCTTGTCGGCGACAGGATCCGGCAGCGGCGAATTCTCATGGGTTTGACACAGGATCAACTGGGGGCGGCCCTCGGCATTTCCTATCAGCAGGTCCAGAAATACGAGACCGGAGCAAACCGTGTCAGTGCAGGTCGTCTTTATCTGATCGCGCGGCGGCTTGAAGTGAACCCAGGCTGGTTCTTCGACCCAATGGCGACAGGCCTCAATGGGCTTAACATCGGGGACTCGAATTCGTCACGCAACCTGATCGAGTTTGTCCGGCATTTCGGGAGGATTGATGATGATCGTATCCGGTCCATCCTGCTGAACCTCGTCCGGGTCCTGTCCGAATACGATATGTCAGACTCAGAGACGTCCTCGACATCGACCGCCGAAGCCTCGACCCGCTCCAGCTGAGGCTTTCATTGCCGGCCTGGCTCCTTTAAGGAGCGAGTCAGCCATGTCACACGTGCCGCACAACCACTCCCACACCCACGATCACGCGCACCATCACGCGACGTTCGACACCGGGGCGGACAGGAGACGTGTGTTTCTCGCGATTGTACTGACCTTTGGATTTATGCTGGTGGAGGTTGCCGGCGGACTGATTTCGGGGTCTCTGGCGCTCCTTGCGGATGCCGCTCATATGCTGACAGATGCCAGCTCGCTTCTTCTGGCCTGGATTGGCTTTCGCCTGTCTGAGCTTCCAGCCGATGAAACCCGGTCTTTCGGCTGGGCGCGCTTCAAAGTCCTTGCGGCCTTTACAAATGGACTCGCTCTGCTTGTTCTCGCTGTCTGGATTATCGCTGAGGCCATTCATCGCCTCTCTGACCCGCAGCCCATCATGGGCGATTTGCTTTTCGTGATTGCGGTCATCGGACTCCTGATCAACATCATCGCATTCCTGATCCTGAGTGGCGGCAATCAGCACGACCTCAACATGCAGGGCGCGCTCTGGCACGTGGCCGGAGACCTGCTGGGGTCTGTCGCCGCGATCGCTGCGGCCGCCATCATCCTGACCACAGGCTGGATGCTCATCGACCCGATTCTGTCTCTGATGGTTGCCCTTATCATTTCATATGGCGGCATCCGGCTTGTTCGCCAAAGCGGGCATATTCTGATCGAAGGTGTACCCCCGGGGCTCTCCATCAAAGAGATCCGTTCCGACCTCACCAAAGCGGTCAAAGGGGCAAAGCGGGTCGAACACATTCATGCCTGGGCTCTGAATGAAACAAAAGTCCTCATCACCCTGGATGTTGAGGTGGTCCCTGAGGCCGACCCTGAGCTAACACGGCGAGAGATTAAAGCCCGGCTGAAATCTCGGTTTCATATTGATCATGCAACGGTTGAAATCTTCGCACCGATACCAAGGTTACCCTCGGACTGAAAAAGGGAGGCCAAATAAGCCTCCCTTTCCCACGCCACAATACTCTACCGGTATGAAAGTACCAAAAAGAACCGATTTTCGCAATACTGCCCGTTTGCCGGGTCTCAGACGGTGTTCCGCGAGGCTTGTTTCAACATCGTCTTCGCCTGTCCTCGCCAGTCCTCCCGGACGACACGACCGTTTGCCAGAAGCCTGTCATCAAGGGCGAGAAGCTGATCATCATCCATCTCCGCCAGCTGCCTGAAATAGAGAACGCCCAAATTCATCAGACGGGTTGCCAGGGCAGGGCCAATGCCGCGTAGGGTCTGCAAGTCATCCGGCGGCCCGCTGGTCCCACCCAGGTGGCAACCAGGGTCTGCTGGCCAGTGCGTCTCAGCGGCACCGGCAGACGCCTTGACCATATCGCTCACCTGCAGCGCCAGTTCATCCATCCGCGCTTCGAGGTTCTTTACCTTTTTGCGCAGCGCCTTCACCAGTTTGGGCTCAGCCGCAACCTCCTGACGTCGCGGGCCCTTCTTGCCGAGCGCTTCTTTCTTTGTCGCCCGGGCTGTTTTGTCCGGTTTCTCTTTCGCCGCTTTGCGTTTCTTCAGTTTTTTGGCCATGGCTTCTTCCTTCGAACGAACTGCAAACTCTAACCCAGCTCAGTACAAAACCAAGTCGGGGATCCACAGCCTGAAATAGGCCTGCTTGGCTTGCCAGGCCTTTCGCGCACTGTCCGGAGAACATGGTAATAGGCGAAGGCGGTCGGAGGGACGGATCTGTCCGAGCAGGTGGCGATCACATCGCGCGATGTGCGCAATCCGGGGGTACCCGCCTGTGGTCTGGGAATCGACCATCAGGATAATCGGGGCGCCATCCGGCGGACATTGCAACAGGCCCGGAAAGGTGGCCGAACTTTTGATTTCAGCGCGTGCGTCGCATTGCAGGCGCGGCCCACCCAGCCGCAATCCCATCCGGTCACTCTGTCGCTCAACCTGAAAAGAGTCATGGAACAGAGATTGTCTGGCCTCCGGCTGAAGCCAATCCGTTTCAGCCGAGACGGTGGCGCGAAGGGCCCAGCTCTTGGAGACGGGGGTCCGCAATTCTTCTGGCAACACCCGCAGGGGAGCCGTTGTCGCCGGTCCGATCCAGGTCAGTTGATCTCCCGGCTTCAAGGCCCGTCCCGCATACCCTCCGATCGCCGCAGGCAGATATGTCGATACAGAGCCAAGAAATACGTCACCCGACCAGCCGCCCCCGATAGCAAGATACGTTCGCAAACCTGCTGGCGGCGCGCCAATCTCCAGCGTCTGCCCGGCGCGAACCTGCATCGCCTGCCAGAAGGACTTCTCGGCTCCATCCAAAACTACAGAGCAAGGTGCGCCAGCCAGAGCCAGGCGGGCTGATCTCTCGAATGTCAGCGACATGCCACCATAGGTGAGCTCGACCACCGGCGCGGCCACAGAATTTTCAACAAGCCAGTTGGCCAGAGCCATGGACAGGGGGTCGGCGGCCCCCGCCCAGGGCATGCCCCGATGACGGAACCCAAGCCGCGGGCCCGCCTGAAGGCTGGCCTGGATACCCGACCTGATGATGACAGCGCTCATATGGCCACAAACCGAACCGACATACCGGGCCGGATCAGGAATGGATCTGGCCGGGCCGGATCAAACAGCTTGTGATTGGTTCGACCGATAATAGACCAGCCTCCCGGACCATCGAGCGCATAAATGCCCGTATGGCTCCCTGCCAGACCAATTGACCCTGCCGGTAAGCGGGGGCGGGGCGTGGACCTGCGTGGAACGGACAGGTGAGCTGGCAGGCCGCCGAGATATGCAAAACCCGGTGTAAACCCTATGATCTCCACAGGGTACAGGCCGTCTGTATGAGATGCGATCAGTTCCGTCTCTCCAACACCCAGTCGATGGCAAATATCTGACAAGTCGGGCCCCTCTGTTCCACCATACCGGACGTGAATCTCCATCACCTCTGGCGTAACAGAACTGTCTGGATCTCGAAGGACAGCCTCATCCAGCCGCGCCTCAATCTCCGCGATGTCGACCTGCTCAGGATGAAAGCGAATGGTCAGTACCTCCAGCCCCGGGACAACGTCTTCAAAACGACCCGAAGCACGCAGCTGATCGGCAAGCTGATGGATAACTCCAAGGTTGTTTATGGCGAATTCAACACAGTCTTCCGCCACCACCTTTGATCGGAATCTCCTCATGCCAGCGACACCACGTCTATTCCGGCGCCAAGAAGGCTCCTGCGAATCGCGCGGGCAGTGTCCAGAGCGCCTTCCGTGTCACCATGCAGGCAAAGCGTCTGGACCGGCAAGGCCAGCCGGCAACCGGACCAGGTTGTCACCCGGCCCGAGCGGGCAAGGTCAAGAGCCTGAGCCACCCGGGCGGCCAGCGTGTCCAGAACCGCCCCGTCCTGATCTCGCGGGACAAGATCACCACTGTCCAGGTAAACCCGGTCAACAAACCCCTCGGCATGATAAATGATGTTGTGCTCCACAGCCGCCTCGCGCAGCGCGCCAGTGGGCGGCCCGACCAATCGACCGTCTGGCAGACAGGCTTGCATGAGGCGAATTATGACTTCTGCTGTGTCTCTGTGTGCAGCCGCTGCGTGGTAGAGAGCACCATGCGGCTTGATATGAGCGAGCCTGACGCCTTCCTGCGCCGCCAGATCTGTGAGCGCCCGCACCTGCTCAGCGAGCAGGTCCAGCAAATGGCCCGGTTCCACATCGAAGGCCCGACGGCCAAATCCCTCCCTGTCGGGGTAAGAGGGATGGGCCCCTGCAACCACGCCGGCATTTCGGGCCTTGATCAGGGTCTCCCTCATTGTCACCGGATCACCGGCGTGTCCGCCGCAGGCGATATTGCAGCTGGTCACCAGCCTCATCAAGGCGCCATCGAAACCATACCCCTCTCCCAGGTCAGCATTCAGGTCTATTCGTCCTGTCATGACTATCCTTCCCACAGCGGTCAGCGGATACACCCCACGTCCCAGATCCTATGACACAATTGACTGAACAGGCGCAAAAGTCAGCTCCATTATGCCCCTAACGACCCCGACCCCCTGATCGTGACCGTCCAATATCGCTTGTGTCGCCCGGACGGCGATCATCGGACCAAGGAGCCGGAGTGGGGTCATGTCCAGAGGATGGTGGTTCGGGGGAGACTTGAACTCCCGACCTCACGATTATGAGTCGTGCGCTCTAACCAGCTGAGCTACCGAACCGAAGCGCTGTCCCTTACACGGCACGTCCCCGGCAGGCAACTCCTTCATTCCAGCAAGCTCATCACATACTGCGCCACTGACAGGGACGATGTCAGCCCCGGGCTCTCTATGCCCATCAAATTTACCAGTCGACCTTCGACGCACTCAATGCAAAAATCACCCGACGGATCACCGGGGCCCACAAGCTTCGGGCGCACGCCCGCATAATCGGGGGACAGCGCCCCGTCCGGAAGACCGGGCCAGTACTGCCGGGCTGAGCTGTAGAAAAGATCGCTGCGGGCCGGATCGACCCTGTAATCGAAAGGTGGTGCGGCCCCCTCCGGCAACCATTCTGCATCTGGTCCGAGCTTACCGCGTCCTCCAAGGTCAACCGTGAGATGCAGACCCAAACTGGCGCGTCCGGGCATCGGGTAGATCAACCGGGAAAACGGGGTTTGTCCCGAGATCGAGAAATAACTGCCCTTCACAAAACGCGGCTTGGGCAAGGTCTGAACATGGGGACCCTCAATCGACCGGGCGACCCGGACGGCATGGTGCCCGGCCGCATTGATCACGGTTCGAGCTTTGATCAGGGCCGGCATCTCCCCCCCGGTTTCCAGAACCATCCCTGTTGAGTCGACGGCGCCGCCCAGAACGGGTGTCTCGAAAGCTATGGTTCCGCCGTGATCCTCCATCTCGCCCTGAAGTGCTAGAAAATAGGCGTGACTGTCAAAAATGCCCGTTTCACCTGAATGAATCGCGGCGGCCAGATCCGGGTGTAAAGCCGACTCAAGGGCTCGCGCCTGATCTCCCGTCAACAGCTGCAAATTCTCAACGCCATTTGCAACTGCGCGGGCGAGCAAGCCCTCCAGATGGTCGGTTTCGTCTTGCCTGGCGACCACCAGCTTACCGCACTTGCGATGGGGAATCCCGTGGGCCTCGAGATAAGCGTAAAGCGCCCGACGTCCGGCGACGCTGTGCGTAGCCTTTAATGACCCCTCGACGTAATAAAGACCCGCATGGATGACTTCGGAATTCCTCGAGGATGTGTGAGACGCGATCAGCGACTCCGCCTCCAGAACGATGACCTCGCGCCCCGAAAGCGCGGCAGCACGCGCGATGGACAGACCAATCACGCCTGCCCCGATCACGATAAAATCCGCCTCCAATCGGTCCATAACGCCACATGCCTTCCATCGCAGATTTGGGCCCACCGCTGATCTATCCTATAATGTGGCAAATGAAACGCCTTGTCGCCCTTGCTCTGATCACTCTGTCGCCGGCCTCTGCCGAGACGGATCCGTTTCAAGAGGCCTTTCTTGCGGGTGACTTTGTCGAGGCACGGCGATTGGCCGAGGCCGAAAATACCGCCGACAGCCTTGCCTTTGCCGCACGCAGTCAGCTGGCCACTGTCGTTCTGTCCGCCACCGATAGGGCATCTGAGACGGAAATCCTGGAGGCGGAAACGCTGGCGCGGGCGGCCCTGAGTCGAGACCCAGACCACATTGAAGGACGGTTGCAGCTTGCCATTGCCCTGTCGCTGCGGGCACGTCCACTCAGCGCCCGGGAAGTTCTCAGAACCGGATACGGCGAAATGGCCCGAGACCTGGCCATGAGCATTCTCTCAGAGGATCCCGACCACCTCTATTCCCACAGCTTTCTGGCCGTCTGGCACATAGAGGTTGTGCGTCGGGGCGGCGAGCTGGGCGCCACAATGGTGGGCGGCTCGCTTCGCAAGGCGCACGAACATTATGCCGAGGCGCGGCGGCTGGATGATGGTAGCGCCGCCATTCACTGGCAATATGCACGCGCTCTGGCAGCCCTGAACCCCAGACGGCACAGGGCAGAGATTCACGCCGCTCTTGAGCGCGCTCTGGCGGCCCGGACAGAGACGCCTCTCGAGTGGGTCATGCAATCCCGCGCACAGGCCCTGCAGACCGCGCTCGGCGAACTCAGCACCCGGGAAATTCGCCAGCTGGCCAACGCCACCCTGTAGAGACGCGTCCCCGATGCGCGGAGCGCCAGACGCGTCAGGCCGTCAGCAGGCCTTCAAGGGCACCCTGCTCGTCGAGAAAACGTTCCGCCTCAAGGGCCGCCATGCATCCCATGCCGGCCGCCGTTACCGCCTGCCGATAGGTTTCATCCGTCACATCCCCTGCAGCGAAGACGCCGGGAATGTTGGTGGCCGTGGAGTCCGGCGCGGTCACCAGATAGCCATTGTCCTGCATGTCGAGCTTCCCCACAAAAAGTTCCGTCGACGGCGCGTGCCCGATCGCGATGAAAACCCCGTGAACCGGCAAAGTCTCCACCTCGTCCGAAACCCTGTCTCTGAGCCGTACCCCGGTCACCCCGCGCGGATCCTCTTCACCGAGCACTTCCTCCAGAACGGCGTTCCAGCGCACCTCGACCTTCGGGTGGTTCAGAAGACGATGTTGCAGAATTTTCTCCGCCCGCAAGCT
>CAJXMY010000106.1 GCA_913056435.1 uncultured Hyphomonadaceae bacterium
AAGCCGATTTCGGCCGCCGCTCCATGACCGGCACCAGAACTCCCGAAAAATCCTGATCAGGCGGGAATTTCCGCGCCCTTCCAGTCAAAGGCCTTACCGCTATCGCTGGGCTGAAGCCCTGCGAGGACGCGCAACAGGCAGGACGCCGCGTGCTCCGGACGAAACAGCCGATCCGGCGGCACGTTCGCCTGAAACGGCTTCGACAGGGGCGTATCGACCGTGCCGGGATGCAAACCCACCGCAATAAACTCTTGGTTTCGGCGCCTCTGCTCAATGGCATAATTCCGGATCAGCATGTTGAGCGCCGCTTTCGACGCCCGATAGGCATGCCACCCCCCGATCGCATTATCCGAAATGGATCCCACACGCGCAGACAGGACGGCAAAAATGGCCCGGCCCTCACGCGGCATGATGGGCAGGAAATGCTTTGCCACGAGGGCAGGCCCGATGGTGTTTACCGCAAAAACACGTTCAAACGCCGCCCGACTCTGCTGCCGGTAGGACTTCTCCGGCGCCAACCCCGCCCCATCAGACAAAAGACCGGTCGCCACCAGAACCAGATCCACGGCCTGACCCGAACGAATGCGCTCAGCGGCCTGCCGTACGCTGTTCTCGTCATCAAGGTCCAGCCGACCTGCCACCAGGCCGGGTCCCTGAGGGCTCCGCCCGGACCGGGACAGCGCCTCGACCTGACAGCCCTGCTCGCCGAGGCCGAGCGCGAGGCTCCGTCCAATGCCGCCACTGGCTCCAACTACAACCGCTCGCATGAGTACCCCTCTTCAGGACAGAAGCTAGGCCGATCACCCCGCGGACAAGGTCAGACCTTCAGGCCGGCCTTCTGGCGAAACAGCGCCAGCAATTCAAGCTGGGGTGCCAGAGGTGATCCTTCCGCCTCGGAAACAGCAACCAGCATTCCGTCAAGATCAACGATTTCTTTTTGACCAAGGCCCAGTGTTGTCTGAACCAGGTCTGTCATGCGCACAACGGCGGCGTGGGGGTTGTCCACTTTGCCGCCCAACCAGACGGCGTGCTCGATCAGTCCGCCGGCACTGACCGGGCTAAAGCCAAAGACATGTTCCGCTTCTGCCTGCATCACGTCACGCTGCCGAGATGTCACCGCACCACTGGCCGCCGCGATCAAGGCCATTAAGAGCGCGGCCGCCTCGCGCGGGTCAGCGACATCCGACAGGGCCCCCTGATTGAGAGACCGACGCAGCTCCAAAGACCGGAGAAGCTCTCCGGAGGGGCGCAGGGGTGGTAATGCCTCAAGCTCAGGCTGCCGACGCCCGGCCAGGACCCGCGACCACACCAGGCCGCCAACAAGCAGGATCAGCAAAACCAGAACAAAATTCATTCACCGGGGCTCCTCACATCTGTGTTCGCTCTGGGACCAAATGGGTCTATGATACCGTTTCGACATGACTGAAGACGAGTATGACGCGTTTTGCAACGGGCTACCGGCCACCACCCATGTGACGCAATGGGGGAATTCGAGTGTCTGGAAAGTCGGCGGAAAGGTTTTTGCTATCGCAGGCTGGAACAAGACCCGCTCGAAGCTTGGCATCAGCTTCAAAGTGTCCGACCTGTCCTTTGCCATTCTTCAGGAACAGCCCGGTCTGCGGCCAGCGCCCTATCTGGCATCTCGCGGCATGACCTGGATCCAGGATTACGCCGATCCGGGCCTTGATGACGAAGGCCTGAAACTTTACCTGCGCGAAAGCCACCGGCTGGTCGCCGATGGCCTGTCACGTCAGCGTCGAAAAGACCTTGGGCTTGATTGAGCCCCCGCCCTACTGCATGCCCCCCACAGCATCCGCCGGGTTGTGGGCCTGCTGAAGAACATAAGCGCGGATAGCCTCAGCATCCTCTTCACTCAGGACATCCGCGAACGACACCATGCCAGCACTCTGGAGGTCACCGTCTATGACAACAGCTTTCCAGGCTTCGGCGCTTTCCGTGTAATAGGACCAGCGCAGGTCTGGCAAAACACCAGAGCTAACCGCAAACGGGCCGTGGCAAACCGTACAGTTGCGAGCATAATGGACCAGACCGTCGGCCAGTTGAGCCTCAGTTCCAAACGGATCAGCCTGCGGGGTCCGGTCTATTTCCGGCACATAAGGGGCCTCGATCTCTCCATTGGCACCGAGCTTGAAGGTCACGACCTTGCCAATCGCAGGTCCAACCTTCTGATCGAACGCAAAGCCTGCGGCCAGCGCGAAAGCCGACCCCCAGCCCGTCGTGATGGTCACATATTGCTCGCCATCAATCTCGAACGTCCCCGGGCCTGACGCTGCGCCCGACTTGACGTCATGGCTCCAGAGCGCGTCACCCGTGGCCGCGTCATAGGCCACGAAGTCACCATTCAGTTTCCCCTGGAAGACAATGCCCCCGGCGGTGGACAAAACGCCCCCATTCCACGGCCCGTCATGCTCAACGGTCCATCTGGGCGCATTGGCCACGGGGTCCCACGCGATCAGGCGGCCTTTCAGGCCAGAGCGGAGGAATTTCATGACATCCGACGTGACCAGGGGCGGGACGCCTGCCGCAAAGTCTGCGCCTGTGTTCCACTTGGTCGGATCCTCGGAAAAACGGGGATCGGTGCTGTAAGCCTGTGGAATTTCCTGCGCCGGAATATAGGCCAGCTGGACATCCGGATTGAAGGCCATCGGATGCCAGTTATGCCCGCCAAGCGGGCCCGGCGTCTGATTGAAGGGAGCCGTGTCATAGCGGGCCTCGGGCACCTCTATCGGACGGCCGGTCTCATCCAGACCTGTCGTCCAGTTCTGGGGCACGTAACCAGACCCGTTGATAAAGGCCCCGGTCTCCGCGTCGAGCACATAGAAAAAGCCATTTTTCGGGGCCTGCATCACGACCCGGCGATCACCCCCGTCCTCAGCGAGCGGAAGGTCGGCGAGGATCAGCGTCTGTGTCGCCGTATAGTCCCAATTATCTCCGGGCGTGGTCTGGAAGTGCCAATTATAGGCTCCGGTCTCCGCATCGACAGAGACAATCGAGGACAAAAACAGATTGTCGAGGCCGGACGGGTCCCGCAAACGCTGGTTCCATGGTGACCCGTTTCCGACCCCAAAGATGATCGCATCATTCACTTCATCATAAATGATCGAATCCCAAACGGTTCCGCCCCCGCCATCGCTTTTCCAGGCACCGGTCTGGCCCCAGGTCACATTTGCGATCTCTTCAAAGGCGGCATCCGAAGCCGCACCATCGGGTTCCATGTCTGGATTCGGAACGGTGTAGAAACGCCAGATCATGTCGCCGCTGTCGGCGTCATAGGCTGAGACATAGCCACGAACACCGAGCTCTGCCCCACCATTGCCGATCAGCACCTTGCCTTTCACAACGCGCGGTGCCCCGGTGATGGTGTAGGGCTTGGACTGGTCCACGGTCACCGTGCTCCAAAGGCGCTCACCGGTGGCGGCATCGATCGACTCAAGGCGTCCATCGATGACGCCAAGATAAATCTTGCCCTCCCAGACAGCGACCCCCCGGTTGACCACATCGCAGCAAGCCTTGATGCCAACAGAACGGTCGACCCCCGGATCGTAAACCCAGAGTTCCTCCCCGGTCTTGGCATCTAGCGCATAAACGATGGACCAGGCCGATGTGACATACATCACACCATCGACCACGATCGGCGTGGACTCTACCCCGCGGGAGGTGCCCAGCTCATAGGTCCACGCGACGCCGAGATCTGCAACGGTTTCCGTGTTGATCTGGGTGAGACCTGAGTGGCGCTGCTCCTCATAGGTCCCGCCATAGGTCAGCCATTCCTGAGGGGTTTCCGCTGCACCGCTCAGGCGCTGCTGGGTCACATTCGCAAATGTGTTCGACGCCCCTTCCGCCACATCCACCTCTTGGGCCGGGTTCCCGCATGCCCCCAACCACAATACAGACGCGGCGAGTGCCGCTGTGATCCGTTTTGCCATTCCTGTTCCCTCGCTCCCTCGCAACGCCCTTTTCCGGGTTGTCTCTGATCAGCTTAGGGAATTTCAGGACGCTGTCGAGCCCATGCCGCTACGACAAATTCGCCGCAGCTTGCCGCAAGGCCATCTGCGCGGCTGCGGCCGCCGCGCCGACCGCAGCCGCCCACGCCTCCGGCCCTGAAGCTCCCGCGGTCCCCTCTGCAAAGATCACCGACCGGGAGGCATTCACACAGCCTCCCCGACCCCCGATGAACCCAGCCACCGCGTCCTCGGCCGCCCCACCCTGGGCGCCATAGCCCGGAACGAGAAAAAGGGCCTCCGGGGCAAGCTGGCGCAAAGCTTTCGCTTCCTCAGGCCCGGTTGCCCCCGTCACCAGCATAAGGCCAGACCATCCTGTCCCGCCGGCCAGGCGGGGCGACAGGGGAGCCAATGCCTCAACGACCCGGTGGTACAGCGGCGCACCATCCAGCGGACGCAACTGGAAGTCCGCCGCACCCGGATTCGACGTCCGGGCCAGAACAATCACGCCTTTGCCGCTTCGTTCTGCTGCCCGCACATAGGGCTCTAATGTCTCCACGCCGAGATAGGGGTTTACGGTCAAGGCATCACAGGCGAACGGCGCATGATCCGACAGATAGGCCTCCGCATATCCCTCTGCGGTTGACCCGATATCTCCGCGCTTGGCATCCACCAGAACAATGAGGCCAGCCGCCCGGGCTACATCACAAACCCGGGCAAGGGCCCGCATGCCCCTCCAGCCATGGCGCTCGAACAGGCCCGCCTGCGGCTTGACGATGCCCACCGTGCCCGCCACGGCGGAGACCACGGCCTCCCCCCAATGGGCAAGCCCATCAGGCGTGTCGCCCCCGAAAAACGCCGGAATTCGTCCAGCATGGGGATCGATACCGACACACAGGGGGCCATAGCGATCCGTCATATCGACAAGGCGGTCAGCAAATGGGCTCAACCGGCATCCCCCACATTACAGGCCAGCTTGACCACCTGAAGCTTTCGTCGGGCAAAATCAGCCTCAGCGCCATAGCTTGAGGGCGTGAAGGCCCTTGGGGGCGCGCCAGCCAAATCAACGTTCAGTTCCCCCAGAAACTGGGCGACGCTCTCCGGGGAGGCCGAATAGATGCGGCCCCGCCGAGGACTTTCGGCCACAATAACACCGCGAACACGGCCATCCGCTCCGTAAACAGGCCCGCCGCTGAGACCCCCAAGACTGCCCGACAGACCTCGCGTCCGGCCTGCCTCGGCCCAGGCCAGAACGGATTCGGTTCCCTCCCGGGTTCCGCTGGACACCAGATTGATCCTTGACTGAAGCCTTGAGACCGCCTCGCCCGGTCGCCCCTGCGGGTACCCCACATGATATCCATAAGTGCCAATCCGCAAATCGGTCTCCACATCGAGAATGACCGGGTGAGACGCCGTGTCCGTTTCAAGAAGGGCCAGGTCCGAGTGATCCGACACGCGCACCCGATTGGCGCGGATATACTGATGAGGCGCGGTCAGCAAGGCGATGTCATCACATCCGTCCACCACATGGCGTGCGGTCAGCCAAAACCCCTCATGATTGATGGCAAAGGCCGTTCCTATCCCGGTTTTTGGCTTGGTCACCCGGACAAGTACCCGTTCATCAAACGCCGAGGGCGGGGGCAGCGTTGCGCCCTCCCCATCTATGGCTTCCGGCAAGGTGCGTGGGGCGTCATGCTGGGGCGCGGCTGAAAAAAGAGCGAACACCACAGTGCTCAACGCCAGCACATAAACGACCCAGTCCGGAACAAGACGCATGCGAAACCAGCCCCTAAAGCCGCTGAAGCTCGGGATCCCAGAGCCCGGCCGCTAAAAGCAGAGCCACAGACACCTTGGCCGAGATGAGAACGATCGCAGCACCGGCCTCGTCATTCTGAATTCTTTGAGGGATCTCGGACAGCAACATATCAATGACGCGATAGGTGATCAGCTGGAGCAGCAGGGCGACAGTACCCCAGATCAGCAGGTCGAGCAGACTTACACTCGACGCGAGGCAAGCCGCCATGGGGATGGCGAGACCAAGTATGGCGCCCGCCAGGGCCAGACCCGCAGAGCCATTTCCTTCCCGGACCAGGGCCAGCTCCCGCCACGGCGTCAGCAGAATATACACTGCGCTGGCCACAAAAAGCAGGGCGGCAGACGTCCCGGTCCAAACCAAATAGGATGGGAAACCCTCCTGAAATGCCTGAAGCGTGGCCGTCATCTGTTCTTTACTTCCTGTCCCGCGCCGCTTTGGTTTAACCAAGCTCACGGCCACACTCAAGTCAGTTGATACGGTCGGCCCGCCCAAGAGCGTCGCCAGGCCGATGGCCATTGGGGACAATCAGCCCTGAGGTGTCCCCGCACCAATAACCGAACAAAGGGAGGCAATCCCGAAAAGGACCTTACCGCCGCTCAAAGGGATCCCGCATCAGAATAACATCTTCACGCTCGGGAGAGGTCGACACAAGTGCACAGGGTTTGCCCACCAGTTCCTCAAGCCTGCGGACATATTTCACCGCTTCGGCTGGCAGGTCATTCCAGGACCGTGCGCCGCGTGTTGAGGCAGACCAGCCGGGCATAACCTCATAAATGGGTTCGACCCGCGCCTGCGCGGCGGCCGTTGCCGGAAGGTAATCGAGCTGTGCCCCGTCAAGCGCGTAACCCGTGCAGATTTTCAGCTCTTCCATGCCATCCAGAACATCCAGCTTGGTCAGGGCAAGCCCGTCAACGCCGGAAACCGCGCAGGCCTGCCGAACCATGACCGCATCAAACCACCCACACCGCCGCGCACGTCCCGTCACCGTGCCGAACTCATGGCCGCGTTCGCCAAGCCCCTGACCGATTTCATCCATCAACTCCGTCGGGAAGGGACCCGTTCCAACCCGCGTCGTGTAGGCCTTTGCCAAACCGAGGACATAGCTGACGGAACCGGGTCCGAGGCCCGTGCTCGCCGCCGCCTGCCCCGCCACGACATTAGATGAGGTCACGAAGGGGTAAGTCCCATGATCAACATCCAGCATCACCCCCTGAGCGCCCTCAAAAAGGATCCGCCGCCCCAGCTTGGCGCTTTCATCCAGGACCTTCCAGGCCGGACCGGCATAGGCAAGAACGTCAGGAGCGATGGCGAGGAGGTCCGCCTTCAGGTTTGCAGCGTCTGGAACCGGCAAGCCCAGACCCGCGCGCAATGGGGCATGGTGCGCTATCAGGCGCTCAAGCTTCTGGTCGAGTGCGTCCTCATCTGCGAGGTCTGCAACACGAATGGCGCGGCGCCCGACCTTGTCCTCATATGCGGGCCCGATGCCCCGCTTGGTGGTCCCGATCTTGGCATT
>CAJXMY010000107.1 GCA_913056435.1 uncultured Hyphomonadaceae bacterium
GGCCCCGCCGGCCAGGTCATAGCCGGCCGAGAATCCCCGGCCTGCCCCTTTCAGGATGACACAGTGGACACTGCGGTCATGATCGGCCTGCCACAGCGCTTCGTTCAGTTCTGCCTGCATGGCAAGGGTCAAGGCATTGAGCTTTTCAGGGCGATTCAGCGTGATCCGCGCGCGGCCTCGCCAGGTCTCATAAAGGATATGATCGAACATTCTGCACCTCCCGACCGGCAGTCTTACGCATTCGGACAAAAAGGAAAGGGGCAGCCCTCGTCGCGCCGCCGCAGGTCTACAGGCCGAGCGCCTCGTCCTGCAGCCGCTTGACCTCGTCGCGCAGGCGGGCGGCCTCTTCGAATTCCAGATTGGCCGCGGCCTCCCGCATCTGCTTCTCAAGATCAGCGATCACCGCCTTCAGATTGTGTCCCGAGCCGGCCTCATAGCTCGCCCGGTCTTCGGCCACCTTTTGTATCCGCCGGGACTTGCCCCCCTTGAGCTGCTGGCTCTTGCCGCCGCGGGCCTCGCCCAGCTGGCCCAGAATGTCGGCCACCTCCCGTTTGATGGTCGTCGGGATCAGGCCGTGTTCCTCATTATAGGCCGCCTGCTTGGCCCGGCGTCGCTCCGTTTCTTCCATCGCCCGGGACATCGATCCAGTCACCTTGTCGGCATAAAGGATGACGCGGGCGTCGGCATTGCGCGCCGCCCGGCCAATGGTCTGGACCAGGGAGGTTTCCGACCGCAGGAAGCCCTCCTTGTCGGCATCAAGAATGCCAACCAGGCCACATTCGGGAATATCCAGACCTTCTCGCAGCAGGTTGATCCCGACCAGGACGTCGAAACTGCCAAGGCGCAGGTCCCGGATAATCTCGATGCGTTCCACCGTGTCGACATCGGAATGCATGTAACGGACCCGGATCCCCTGCTCGGTCAGGAATTCGGTGAGGTCTTCCGCCATCTTCTTGGTCAGCGTGGTGACCAGGGTGCGATGTCCCCTCGCCGTGGTTTCCCGGATCTCGGCGGTGAGGTCGTCGACCTGGTTGGTCGTGCCGGTCGAGACCGGGCGCACTTCGACCGGAGGGTCCAGCAAGCCGGTCGGGCGGATGATCTGCTCGGTAAACACCCCGCCCGTGCGTTCCAGCTCCCAGGGACCTGGGGTGGCGGAGACATGCACAGTCTGCGGACGCATGGCCTCCCACTCGGCGAATTTCAGGGGCCGGTTGTCCATGCAGCTCGGCAGGCGGAAGCCGAATTCGGCCAGGGTCCGCTTGCGATTGAAGTCTCCCCGGAACATGCCGCCAATCTGGGGCACGGTCTGGTGGCTCTCATCGGTAAAGACCAGCGCATTGTCCGGCAGGTATTCAAACATGGTCGGGGGCGGCTCGCCCGGCTTGCGGCCGGTCAGATAGCGGGAATAGTTCTCGATGCCATTGCACGACCCGGTGGCCGCCAGCATCTCCAGATCATACTGCACCCGCTGCTCGATCCGCTGGGCTTCGAGCAGCTTGCCCTCCTTCTGAAAGTGGCTGAGGGTCTGCTTCAGCTCTGCCTTGATGCTGTCGATCGCCTGATTCAGCGTCGGACGCGGCGTGACATAATGGGAATTGGCGTACAGCTTGATCGCCGGCAGGGGCTGGATCGTGCGGCCGGTGAGCGGATCAAACTCGACGATTTTTTCCAGCTCGTCGCCGAAAAAGGACAGCTTCCAGGCGCGGTCTTCATAATGCGCCGGAAAGATATCGAGGACATCGCCCTTCAGCCGGAAGGTGCCGCGGGCAAAACCGGTCTCATTCCGCGTATACTGCAGGGCCACCAGGAGCTGGGTCACCTCGCGCGGATCGATGCGCTGCCCGGCCTCCAGCTTCTGCGTCATTGAGGTGTAGGTCTCGACCGAGCCGATGCCATAAATGCATGACACCGAAGCGACAATGATCACATCATCCCGCTCCAGAATGGCCCGGGTCGCCGAGTGGCGCATCCGGTCGATCGCCTCATTGATAGAGCTCTCCTTCTCGATATAGAGATCACGCCGCGGGACATAGGCCTCCGGCTGGTAATAGTCGTAATAGGAGACGAAATATTCCACCGCATTGTCCGGGAAGAAGGAGCGGAACTCGCCATAGAGCTGGGCGGCCAGCGTCTTGTTGGGCGCAAGGATCAGGGCCGGGCGCTGGGTCGCCTCGATGATCTTGGCCATGGTGAAGGTTTTACCGGTCCCGGTGGCGCCGAGCAGGACCTGGTCGCGTTCCCCGGCCTCGATGCCTTCCACCAGTTCCGGAATGGCAGTGCGCTGGTCACCCGCTGGCTCATAGGGGGCCTCGACGCGAAAGCGCTTGCCGCCCTCCAGCTTTTCCCAGCGCCGGTCTGGCCGGTGCGGGGTCCACTCGCTGGACGGCAGACCGCCCATCGCATCGATGGCCGCGCCGTCGAGCTTGAACGCCGTGCCGAGATCCGCCAGGCCGAGTGGAGGGGAAGATGCCATGCCTCAGATTTAGTCCGGCCCGCCAAATGCGCAATGCGTCGCTTTCCCCTTAGGGCGCATCTCATCGTCGGCCTGGGGCGCCTCTCGCAGCCGGCCGACAGCCGGCCGGCCTCCCGCCCCTTCGCCCCCGCCCTTGCGCGCGGGCCGGTTCTGTCCGACACTCCCAGACCTCGCGGTGGGGACCGTAACGGAAAGACACTGCCATGCTGCCCCCCCGCCTCTCTCTGAATTTGGCCGCACTCGCCCTCTGCCTCTGGATTTTGCCGACGACAGAGGCCACGCCACCAGCCTTCGACCGGCGGGAGCAGCATGCCTACTGGACCTGCCCCGACAGCCCGGCCGGGACCCTGGCGGATGTGTATGAAACCGGCTGGCGCCGCGTGCTCGACGAGCTTCGGGACCGCGGCGTGCTGAGTGATTTCGGGGCCGGGCGCCCCCTCGGCGCCATGCTGGCCACCGGACCAGCGCCGCACGCAAGGCAGACCCGTGCGCTGACCTATGACTGGTTCATCTGGTATCAGAGCCCGTCGGCCGACCGGCTGACCTCATTCTGGCAGACCTTCGATGACACCGCCGCCCGCCTCGATCCTGACATGCCCCGCCCCTTCGACCTGTGTGACGCAGTCCTGCTCGTCGACTATGCCTTCTGAGCCAAGGGGAGAACGGTCCGTTCACTGGACAAGTCCGCAGATCTGAAGAACACTCCGGTCAAAAGAAAAACCGGGAGGATGGTGATGACGAAATTCACGGTAAACGGGATGGAGGTCGATCTCGACGTCGATCCCGATACGCCCCTGCTCTGGGTCATTCGTGACGAAGTGAACCTGACGGGGACCAAATTCGGCTGCGGGATCGGACAGTGCGGCGCCTGCACGGTCCATCTGGACGGCATGGCTGTGCGCGCCTGCATCACGCCGGTCAGCGCCGTGGCCGGTGCCACGATCACGACGATTGAGGGCCTCGATCCGGACGGCGCACACCCCGTTCAGGCCGCCTGGCGCGACCTGCAGGTCCCGCAATGCGGCTATTGCCAGTCCGGTCAGATCATGCAGGCCGCCGCGGTCCTGAGCCAGAATCCCGACCTCACCGACCAGCAGATCGACGACATGATGACCGGCAATCTGTGTCGGTGCATGAGCTATTCCCGGATCCGCCAGGCCGTCCGCGAAGCCGCCAATGCCATGAAGGAGGCCTGAGACCATGTCCCGTATTGCCCGACTGGCCCCCACGGCCGCAACGACTGTCTCCCGCCGCGGGTTTCTGGTCTCCACCGTTGCCGGTGGCCTCGCTTTTTCCTTTCTCACCGCCTGCGGAACAGATCCGACCGGGCCCGCCATCACGGTCGGGGAGACCTCCTATGATCCGACCATCTGGTACAGCATTGGCGGCGATGGTGTCGTCACCGTCAACATCATTCGCGCCGAAATGGGCCAGCATGTCGGCACCGCCCTCGCCCGGATTCTGGCCGATGAGCTGGAAGTGGCCTGGGACAAGGTCCGCATCCATCATGTCGATTCCGACCCGAAATGGGGGCTGATGGTGACCGGCGGTTCCTGGTCTGTCTGGCAGACCTATCCACTCTACTCTCAGGCCGGTGCCGCCGGCCGCGAGGCGCTGATCGCTGCGGGCGCGGCCAAACTGGGCGTCGACCCCGCCACCTGCACGGCCCGCAATGGCCAGGTCCTGTCCGGCGACCAGTCGGTCAGCTATGCAACTCTGGTGTCAGACGGCATGGACCAGGCCTTTACCCCGGAAGATCTGGCCGGGATCGCGCTTAAACCGGTATCCGAACGGCGCCTCATCGGGGCTCCGGTCGAAGCCCTCGACATCGCCGATAAGACGACCGGACGGGCCGTTTTCGGCATCGACGCCAAGGTTGAGGGCATGGTGTATGCGCGCCCCATCCTGCCCCCCACGCGCAATGGGTCGGTCGTCAACAGCATTGATGACAGCGCGGCGCGCGGCATCAGGGGGTACCGTCAGGCGCTCGCCATTGAGGACCCGTCGGGAACCACATCGGGATGGGTCCTCGCCCTCGGCGACTCCTATCCCGCTGCCATGCGGGCTGCTGATGTTATCCGGGTCGACTGGACCGCCGGGGCGACGGCCACGGTCTCCGAAGCGGACCTGATGGCAGCGGCCAATGCCGCGCTGGATGATCCCGCGGCCGGAGCGATCCTCGACACCGGGAACACCGAGACGGCGCCGGTGTTCGCCGGGGCCGAGACCGTCATCGATGCCGCCTATACCACGGCCACGGCACTGCACTTCCAGCTGGAGCCGGTCAACGCCCTTGCCGAACTGAAGGATGGGGTGATGGAGATCCACACCGGCAATCAGTGGCAAAGCCTCGTCCTGCCCTGGCTCGCCCAGGCCCTCGACATGCCGGAGGACAAGATTGTCCTGAAGACCTACCGCCTCGGCGGTGGCTTTGGGCGCCGTCTCAACGGCGATTATGCCATTCCGGCCGCCATTGCCGCCAAGACACTGGGCCAGCCGGTCAAGCTGATTCTGACCCGCGAGGATGATTCCCGGTTCGATTCCGTGCGCTCCCCCAGCGTCCAGCGCCTGCGCCTTGCCGCGGATGGCAACGGGCGGGTCACCGGCATGGAGCAGCACGTCGCCGCGGGCTGGCCGACCAAGGTCATGGCGCCCTTCTTCATGCCCAGCGGCACCAATGGGGTGGCCTATGACCCCTTTGCCGTCAGCGGGGCCGACCACTGGTACAGCGTGGGGGCCCATCGTGTCCGGGCGGTGTCAAATGAGCTGGCCAACCAGACCTTCCGGCCTGGCTGGCTCCGGTCCGTGGGCCCGGGCTTTACCAACTGGGCCCTTGAAAGCTTCATCGACGAGGCCGCTCATGCGCTTGGCCAGGACCCGGTCGCCTTCCGCCTGTCCCTGCTGACCGGAGAAGGGCGCAACGCCGGGGCCGCCCCGAACAGCACGGGCGGAGCACGGCGTCAGGCCAACGTGGTGAGGCGCTGTGCCGACCGCGCCGGCTGGGGCCAGCCCCTGCCGGACGGGACCGGCCTAGGGCTGGCGACAAGCTTTGGCCAGGAGCGGGGCATGCCCACCTGGATTGCCTGCGCCGCACAGGTTCGCGTGGACCGCAACAGCGGTCAGGTGACGACGGAGAAGCTGACCCTCGTGGCCGATGCCGGAACAATTGTCGATCCCGGTGGCGCCATGGCCCAAATGGAAGGCGCCGCTTTGTGGGGCCTGTCTCTGGCCCTGCACGAAGGCACACAGTTCGAGCAGGGCGAAATCGCCGACCGCAATCTTGACCGCTATACGCCCCTGCGACTGGCAGACACGCCGGAGCTGGACATCTCCTTTGTCGAGAGCAGCGAGGTGCCAGTGGGACTTGGGGAACCGGCGACCACCGTGGTCGGACCGGCCATTGGCAATGCCATCTACCAGGCCGTCGGGGCCCGGTTGCGACACCTGCCGATCACATCCGACGCGGTCAAGGCCGCGATCTGATCGGCTCGCGGACTGCGGCCCGCCCCGGGCGTCCGTCTTAAACCGACGGGCGCCGTGGACCGCGGTCGCCAAACCACCAGAGCGTGGCCGCGGTGGCTGCAAAACTGGCCGTCTCGATGATCGCGGCCCGGCCGCTGGCGTCGGCACCCATCCAGATGGCGCCGGAACTCAGCCACAGCAGCAGGGTCAGGCCTGGCCGTGTCAGGCCGCGGACCGCATCGACCCAGGGATAAGAGGGCCCAATCTGCCCCTCCGCCGCCATCGATGCCGCGAGCCCCTGCCATCGCCCCTGCGTCTCCTGAAGGGCCTGCTCCGCCGCAACCCGGGCGCCTTCGGCTTTGATCTCGAGGTCCCGCCTCTTCAGCTCATGCGCCCAGCGGGCCACTTCATGGGCCATGGCCTGACGTTGCTCGACATAGGAGGCGACGCGTCCCAGAACGGTTCCGGCAAGCCCGAACAGGCCCCCGCCCGCGGCGCTTGCGGCCATGCTAATCAAATCTGCCATAGGTGTTTGCTCCCGGGATAAAACCATTGGGTTGCGCGTCCCCGACGATCCACATGCAGGAAGTCACGCCCGAGCCCGAGACCGGTGAACCCGGCCTCCCGTGCGGCCGCAAGCATGGCATGGCGGTCATGCCCCGCGAGGTGGAGATCTACCGCCAGACGCAGATGCCGCGAGCCAGCAACCCCACCGACCTGCCGGTTCCACCCCGGGCAGCGATGACCTGAAACGACGCAGAGGGCTCCGCCCATGCTTACCCGCATGGCTTCGAGCCCGTCGAGGACCGCCTCATCATGCCAGTAACGGCCACGGCAGAACTGACCGGCGCAGCGACACGCCAGCTCCTCAATCGTGAAATGCGGCCAGCGCCAGTCGGCGCCGAGCCGGCTAACGGCCGCCTTGACCGTGTCGAACCGCATGCTGGGGGCCCTCCAGTCGAGTGATACGCGTTAAAAGGTCCTGCAGGGCGCACACGAGCACCGCGATCAGCTCCTCCTGGCAGATCAACTGAGGACTGTCGGCCTGATCCGGATCCGCCAGCCGCCACAGAAACGTGTCCTCCTGTCCGATCTGGTCCAGCGCCGTGCGCACCTGCTGTGCGGTAAACCCAAAATGCAGGTGTGCGCCCTGCTTGTAGCGAAACGAAACCGGCTGGAGATGCGTCACCAGCGCGAGGACCTGATCGGCATCAAGCGGCGTAACATCCCGCTTGGCCCGGGCATCGCTGCCCACCGAGGGGGCCCGCATCAGATAAAGATCCCGGAAAGGCTGGGTCGGCTGACCAATGTCGCGGTCGCCTGCTGTGGCTTGGATCGGAGCCGCG
>CAJXMY010000108.1 GCA_913056435.1 uncultured Hyphomonadaceae bacterium
AACGCGTCTGGAGAAACTGCGGCATGGTGTAAATTTCACGCTTCAAAAAGATAGGCAAAAAATACTTCGCCACAATCAGCAGTACGATCGCCGCTTGCCACTCGTAAGCGGCAATGGCGAGGCCCACCACGAAGCCCTGTCCGGACTGGCCGATGATCTGTTCTGCGGAAATGTTGGCCGCAATCAGTGAGGCGCCGATGGCCCACCAGGGCAGAGCTTTACCGGCGAGGAAGTAATCCTCGGTGTCTTTTTGATGTCCGGCAGGTTCGCGGGACACGAAGAGGGCAATCCCCAGAAGGAGGACCGCATAGCTCGCAACAATAACGAGGTCGAAGGTACTCAAGGCCATGATGTTACTCTGTCTTGCTGTAAAAGAGATTGGATAGGGACAGGCCGGTCTTCATGTGTCCATGGTATCTGACCGTTTTATGCGCAGTCCGACGTGTGGCGTATCCAGCGGCCTGATCTGGCGAGCGCGAAAATCGACCGCCGCCCGCGGAAATCATCCTCTCATACTCGTGACGCCGGCTTTGTCGTGCATCCTCCCGACGCCTAACCTAGCGGCAGGCAGGAAAAAACATACCGGACCCGGCATCGGATCGGGGCAGTTCGTCGTGATTTTGGTCCCGTTCACCGCAAAGCCGGCGGTGGCTTGTCCGCGAGAACGCTCAACAGGTCGCGGTGACGGCGGCTCAGCGGGATGCAGGCCCCGGAGCAAACCTGAAGCATCGCTTCCCCCTTGGACTTGGGCAGGATTTTGACCACGCGGTCAGGATTGATGAGGTAGGAGCGATGGGTCCGTTTCAGGACGGGTCCGACGTCTCGGGCAAAGGACGACAGAGTTTTGCGAATCATCAGGCTGCGATTGTCTGTGTGCAGGGTGATGTAGTCACCCGCCGCCTGAACCCATTCAATCTCCTGCGGGTCGATGAACTCTATGCCACCAAGAACGGGCACCGCGATGCGATTGTGCCGGGGACCATTTGGTTTTCTGGCCAAACGCCGCAAGGCCTGCGCCAGACGCTCGGTGGTCAGGGGCTTCAGAAGGTAATCGTCGGCCTCCAGATCAAAGGCCCGGGCGGCAAAGTCGGCATGGGCCGTTGTGAAAATCACGGCGGGCCCGGCGATCGCAAAGCCTTTGATATGCTGCGCTACCTCAATGCCGGTTCCGTCGGGCATGCTGATGTCCAAAAACACCAGATCGGGTTGGTGTGTGTCGATGGCCTGTAAGGTTTCCCGACCACTCTGACAGGTGGCGACAATGTCGACCGTCGCCAGATTAGGGTCGATTTCGGACAGGAGGATGCTCAGCATGTCGATGCTGAGGGGCTCATCGTCGGCTATAATCACGCGCAAGTTCATGTGAAGAGCTCCGGGACCTGTCGGGGTACCGAAATCACAACCTCGACCCCCTTGGGGGTCCGTTGGCTGAGGCGGAACACCGCGCCATCACCATAGACCGACTTGAGGCGGGTTTTGACGTTCTCCAGGCCAAGGCCCGGGCGCCCGGAACGTTGCCCTGTTTCCGCGAGGCCGGGACCATCGTCTCGAACTGTGATGACGAGCTCACTGTCCAGTCCGGTGACCAGGATCCCGATGCGACAGGGGCTTTTCTGTCCCTCCACCCCGTGGCGAACGGCATTCTCGACGAGGGGCTGCAGGATCAGACTGGGGACCGGTGTGGTGAGAAGCTGGTCATCAGCCTCAATCGTGAAGTCGAGCCGGTCAAGGAAACGCATCTGTGCCAATGTCAGGTAACGACGCGCATTCTCCAGTTCGTCTTTCAGGGAATTGATCAGGGGGGGGTCGCGTTCGAGGGACAGGCGGAGGAGGTCGCTTAGCCCGGTCACCATGGCCCGGGCATCTTCTGTCCGACGCGTGGCGATCAGTGCGTTCAGCGAATTCAGAGTGTTGAAAATGAAGTGCGGATTGAGTTGATAACGCAGCATTTTGAGCTGGGCGTTCGTGTACTGCTTTTCTGCGATCAGGCGTTTGACACGCTCCTGCGTGGCCAGGTCCCTCTGGGTCGCGGCAAATGCATAGGCTCGGACCCCGTAGAACAATGAGGTCCACAATCCGAAAATTAACAGGGCTGTAAAGGACCAGCCGCCGAACTGGTTCCATATATAGGCCTCGGGCACGAAGACCGGAAAGGCCGTCATGCGAAGCAGGTTCCACAGCTGCGAGAGCAGGACGGTCAACAGGATCACCATAACCGATTTGGGCATCAGGGGCATGAATTGCATGTGGACGGCACCCCAAAGGAGGGGACGAACGAACATGGCCCCGGAGACCGCCTCAAAAAGAATGTTCAGGACATGGTTCGGGGTCGGCTGACTGTAGAACAGGGTCAGGGCAACGAAGGACACAAGCGAAAAGGCCAACCAGAAAAGCAGCTCGATGGCGAGCCATGGGATCAGGGCCACTTTGACGGGTTGATCGGTTTGCATGTCGTTCGCCAAGCCAGACCCCTGAAGGACGGCGTTACACCTACATTAGGGCAGGTATCTTTGCCAGTCAGACCATGTGTTGCCTTCATCCCGCAGGTAGTGCGGCTCTCATAGAGGGCTGTCTGCTAAATCATGTTTAAAGCCTGATTTGCGGCCGGCCTGTCGCGGGGATACTCTTGTGGTCGGGGCCGACCTATTGAAAGGTCTGGGGTCTTCCCCCTTGTGTTGAAAGGAGCTCCAAACGTGTTCTCGACGCCCATCTCCATTAGTGGACCGCTCCGCGCGCCCCAGCAAATGCTCGCCGACCAGGAATATGACGGGCATGTCTCCATTCATGATGACAGCATGGCAGAACAGCTGGGTTTTAAAGCATGGCCCATCGAGGGACCGACTCACTTCAGCATGTTTCCTCCACTGCTTCATGATCTTTTTGGCCCCGCTTTTTTCGAACGCGGCTGCATCTCGGCCCATTACCAGAATATGGTGGTTGAAGGAGAGCAGGTCCGGGCCTTTGCCGAACGCCCTGCGGCTGGACAGACCTCGACCCGCATCTGGGCGGAGAAAGCCGATGGCACACCGGTTCTGGAGGCGAGTGCAAGCCTCGGGCCTGATCATGGTCAAACGCTGCTGGAGGCCCGGCTCGCAGCATTGCGCCCGCCAGGCCCGCTGGTGATTCTTGAAGATCTTCAGGTGGGCATGCGGGGCGTGGCGGATGAGCATGTGCGCATGGACCCCGATCAGATGATGGGAAAGCTCTACCCCTTCTCGCTGAACCAGAAGCTGGCCAGGATCACCGAGAACAGTCCCTGGTATTCTGAGGCCAGTGCGTCTCCTTGGGGCCGTCCCATCATTCCCTGGGAAATGATCAGTGTTCTTGCGGAGTACAGCAGCGGTCTGGCCCGTTTTCCGGTGAAAGGCCCGGCGGTCGGGTTGTTTGCAGATCAGGAAATCAGAATGCTGGACGGGCCACTTTTTGTGGGTGAGGACTACATCGTCCGCCGCGAGATTGCCGCGCTGTCAGAAAGCCGGCGGACAGAATCCTATTGGGTCCGAACCCGGATCTATGACAAAACCGGCGAACGGCAGGTGGCCGAGATGCTTTTGAATCACGCCTCGTTAAAACAGTCCTATGAGGGTTATGAGGCGCGGTTGGCCGAGATCAGCTAGCCCGAGATCAGCGACGGAGCTTAACCCAGATCCCGGGGGACGAAGTCCGGTTTTCCAACCGGGTTCCTTCCGCCAGACAGATTGAAAGGAGCGTGGGGTGAAAAACTATCAGGACAAGGTTGTGGTCATTACCGGAGGCGCGACCGGTATCGGGTTTGGTCTCGCCGGTGCGTTTGGTGCCGAAGGGGCGAAGATCCTGATCGCGGAGCCCCGTCTTAACCGGCTTGAGGCATCATGCGCCGACCTAGGCGCGCGGGGCGTGGAGGTCGTTTCTTTCCAGTGTGATGTGACCGATATTGACCAGGTTGAAGCGTTGGCGGACTTCGCTGAAACCCGTTTTGGACCTGTTGACTTGCTGATCAACAATGCGGGGGTCAAGGCGCCGCGAAAGCGTGTCAGCGACTTGCCCCTGTCTGATTTGCACGATGTTTTCAATGTCAATTTCTTTGGTGTCTGGCATGGCTGTGCGGCATTTGGCCGACGTATGGTCGAGCGGGGTGAACCGGCGGCAATTTATAATGTCGGGTCGGAGAACTCGCTGTTCAGGGCAATACCTCGGGGGGCGGCCTATGTGGCCTCGAAGCATGCGGTTCTGGGCCTGACAGAGTCCCTTCGCCATGACATGCCCGACTTTATCGATGTGGGGATTATCCTGCCGGGTTTCGTTCAGTCTGAAATGCATGCGCCGGAGGTTTCAAAACTGGGTATGGATACCGACCGCTTCGCCCAGACCGTGCTTGAGCAGATAAGGCACGGAGCGTACTTCGTCGTCTCTCACGCCTATAATATGGAACATATCGAGCGCCGCTATGCCGCTTTGTCGGAGGCTTTTGCCACCTATGCCCCGCGCTATGAAGGTGATGAGGAGTACGACACAGAGGTTCTCATCGCTCGCCTGAGTGCCCGGGCGCGGGGCGCTGGCTCAGTCTGAAGTCGCTTTGACCCAGACAGGCGATGCCCACGCCATCTCGGTCACTGTGGCCGGAATATTCTTGGGCGGAGCCCGGCCAAGGCGCAAGCTGTCATACGTTGTCCATCGACAGGTTGGGTTCTGGACCACCCGGACATAGTAGAAGGCATCAAGTCCTGGCTCGTGTTCTGGATCCTGCCAGGTGACTCTCAGTTCAGGCGCGCCCAGCGTTTCGTCCCAGCGACAGGTGCTGAGATCGACACTGGCGCCATTACTTTGACAACGGCCCGTGACAGGGTCGGGGTCAGAGCCGGCACAGGCAATATCAAATACGCGTTCCTGTCGTTCACCATGTTCGATCCACCCCTTGATGATCTGAATCTTCGCGAGTGGTGCGCTCATTGGGTCACGCAGGGCCCATACAAAAATTGAGAAAGGGTCTGTCCTTCCGTCCAGAACACCACCCATAGGAACGCCGATGTCATCAGCCATGGCAATATTGGCGGTCTCGGCAAGGTTGGACGGGAAATTGTATCCGGCAAAGGTCCGGAGTTTAATTCGCGTACCGCTTGTCGCGTAGACCTCGCGACGCTTCATAGCATCAAACAGGGCTTCGCGTGTATTCTCCTCAGCCCAGACTGCGGCGAGTCCCCCGGGATTGTTCAGCATGGTCCCGCGCGCCTGAGCGAGAGGCCCTGTCGCAATTCGTCGTTCGGCTGGCGAGGAGGCATAAGCGGTCGAGCCGCGATAATCCCACTCTTCGGTGTCCCCTGGATTGGCATTGTGCGCATCTGTAGACCCAATGAACCCAAACCTGAGCGGGTTGAAATCCAAGCTGTCTTCAAGGGCCAGCCCTTTGTGAAGCCCGTCCCGGGCCATGGAAGTGGGAAAGATGCAGGAGGTGACCTGCCCGTCCTGGCACACAGGCAAAAATTGCTCCATGCCGCATTCCTCATCGGCGGCCCCAAAGGCGGTGGAACACTCTGAATTCCCCTTAATCTGGAAAATTTCCACCAAAGGTTCCGAGCGCTCCCGCAAACGCCAGTATTCATCCGTGTATGGGATGCCATCAATGGTCTCGCTCGCAAATGCGAGGCCCCAGGACTTATTCGGGTTGTGCGGAATGGTTAGAAAACGGCAGTCGCCGCTGCAGGTCGCCTCAAGTTGTGTCCAGAGATCGATCTCGGATGCAGCATCAAATGCCGATATGGCATGGTTCGGGGTCTGCATGGAGCGGAAGATGATATTGCGGTGATGCTTGCCGCGGTCCGGAAGCGAGGGCGAATATTCGTAACCGGCAAAAGTGGTAAAGACGCCAGGTTCATAATGGCGTTCGGCGGCATCCTTGACTTGCTGCCAGGTTGATGCCGCGTAGGCACGGGCAAGGGCGTCATCATTCTTGAAAATGGTGAGGTCCTGCCTCAATGGGCGTTGCTCAACGCCTGAACGCATCGCCATGAAGGCTGCAAGTGAGGGCTCTTCATAGCCATCGCAGATCCGACGGGCCGCACGGCTCAGATCAGGGGCGGCACAGCCCTCAGCGACGCCAAACCCTTCTGCATGATCCGTCAGAGCTGCAAAATCGAGAGGACGGGACAGTTCGACGCGTTCGCCTGTGGCGATTTCCGCACTTTCACCTTTGGCGATCCTGTAGGCGTCATCAGGCCCTAACCGGTTCCCAAACAAATAAGAGTCGCGGGACAGGCTGGTATGTATGTGGAGGTCCCCAAAATACACATTCCGGAGTGGGCCGACCGAGGGGGTGTCATCGGACTGTGGCCTTGGCCTGTAAAATGCACCCTCGTCCTGTGCGGCGACCTTGGCTCGGAGTTCTGTCTCGGCCCTGACTCCCTGGGGGTTTAGTGGCCCATAATACTGCTTGGCCACAAAACTCGCACCCAGCCCTATGACGGTTAGGATCGTCAGGCCCGCCCATTTATACCAACGCATTTCTGCCACCTCAACTGATCAATGAATCCATGGTGTCTGAACCGAAACGGTCTTGCCAGCGTTTATTATATTTAGCGACATATTCGCGAGCGCAGTCCGTGTAAGAGGACCGCGCTGCAACATCAATCAGCTCCGGAGGCAAGAGAGGATCCAGTGCGAGGCGCCGGATGGCGTCGCCGCCGATCAGGAAGGACTCCCGAAGGGCAATGTCCTCCGCTGCTCTGTCGAGATCTTTTACGGACCCCTTGAGGCGATTTGTTTCTCGTCGGTACATCTCCTCGAGTTCTCTCAGTTTCCACAAAGAGGCAAAAGACTGCGCTTCGCCATCAACATAGGTCTCTGTTAGCTTGGAAATGATGAATTCAGAGGTGCCGCTCATAGCCTCGATCAGCTCGGTCATCTTGATGACTGGCATTGCCAGATTATCGGGTCGCACCCAGAACCCATTTCGGAAAGCCCGAAATCCTAAGCGAAAGCAGGCTTTATCGAGCGCTCTGAGCGTCTTCGCGGGCAGATGCGTTGAAGGCACAACGATGAGCCATTGGTCGTTCCAGCTGATGGTTCGGGTTTCGCCTTTGGACCAGCTGTCAATCCAGTCGCGGACAGGATCATATTTCCAATTCAGACGATAATGGCCTCTCAGGTCCTGCTCTATCAAATCATCAGACCGCAGTCGCGACAGTGTCACCCGAATGGAGTTTGCGCTGATGTCGAATAACTGCGCTACGTCAATGAGGATACGGACAGGCCAACGGCTAGAGGGGCTTGTCCTGAACAGGTTAAGGATCAGGTCC
>CAJXMY010000109.1 GCA_913056435.1 uncultured Hyphomonadaceae bacterium
CGGCAAGGACACCTATCAGGCCCGCGCCGGCCAGCAAAACTTCCGGTGCCATCGCACGGAGGAGGGTTTCGAAGTCGACCATCATCCTATCCTCCTGCCATCAGGCTGAGCACACGCAGGCTCGACTCTCGCGTGACATCAAAAATGAGATTGGGCATGACACCGAACAGAATTGTTCCCGCAGCCAGAGGCACAATGCAAAAAAGCTCTTTGGCCGTCATGTCTTGAATCTGCTCAAGCGCTGGATTGGTGATCGTTCCGAACACCGTGCGACGGTATAAGGTGAGCATGTAAACGGCCGAGAATATAACGCCCAGAGCGGCACCCGCGGCGGCCCAAGTGGACGCCTGAAAGGCGCCGGTCATGGTCAGAATCTCACCGACAAAGCCACTTGTGCCCGGCAGGCCGACATTCGCCATTGTAAACAGCATGAACAACGTGGCGTAGATCGGCATCCGATTGGCCAGCCCTCCGTAAGCTGCAATTTCACGGGTGTGCATGCGGTCATAGACGATGCCAACAATCAGGAAGAGGGCTCCTGAAATCAAGCCGTGGGACAGCATCTGAAAAACAGCCCCCTGCACGCCCACTTCGTTGAAGGAAAAAATGCCCAGCGTCACAAACCCCATGTGGGCAACAGAGGAGTAGGCGATCAGTTTCTTCATGTCTGTCTGACGCCAGGCCACCAGGGATGCATAGACAATTGCGATGACGGACAAGGTAAACACAAGCGGTTGGAACAGAAGGCTGGCGTCTGGAAACATCGGCAGGCTGAAACGCAGGAGCCCATACCCCCCCATCTTCAGCAGAACGCCGGCCAGAATAACCGACCCCGCGGTTGGCGCCTGAACATGCGCATCCGGCAACCAGGTATGGACAGGCCACATGGGCAGCTTGACCGCAAAGGACGCGAAGAAAGCGAGGAACAGCCAGGTTTGAGCCTTCGGGTCGAACGCAAACTGTTCCAACGCAACAATGTCCGACGTCCCGGCTGTGAGGTACATGTAGACGATCGCTGCGAGCATGAAGAGAGATCCCAGCAGCGTGTACAGGAAAAATTTGAATGAGGCATAGATCCGGTCCGCGCCGCCCCAGACACCTATGATAATGAACATAGGGATCAGGCCGGCTTCGAAGAAAATGTAGAAAACAACCAGATCAAGGGCGCAAAAGACGCCAATCATGAAGGTTTCCAGGACCAGGAAGGCCACAACATATTCTGTAAGCCGCTGCCTGATAGACCCGAGGCTGGCAAACAGAGCGATTGGCGTCAGGAAGGTTGTCAGCAGGATGAGTGCCACGGAAAGGCCATCAACCCCCATACGATAGTGGATCCCTGCAAACCAGGAAACGTCCTCGACAAGCTGGTAGCCCGGCACCTCAACCTGCACTGCGAAGAACATAACCAGAGATACAAGGAAAGTGGCGACAGAAAAGACCAGACCCGCATATAAGACACGGTCGTCAGGACCTTCAGCCTGGTCTGGCTGGCGACCTGTTAATGACTGGATCAACATGATCAGGACTGCCCCCGCCAGAGGGAGGAAAGTGACCGTGGAGAGAATGGGAAATTCCATCAGCCTGCACCTCCCACGCGCCAGAACAAGACTGCACCAAAAATCAACGCAGCACCGATGATGACGAAGGCATAGTGGTAGAGATAGCCGCTGTGCATCGCAGACAGACGCCGGGAACCCCAGCGCACCAGCCCCGTCACACCGTCTGGACCGAGGCCGTCAATAAGCTGTTTGTCCCCGACCTTCCAGAACATATCCCCGAGCCAGCGACTGCCCCGGATCAGGGTCGCCTGATAGATCTCGTCAAAATACCACTTATTCGCGAACAGGCTGTGAAGCGGTCCACCCGTCTGGGCAATGCGGTGGCCGATGCCCCGGTTGAAGAGGTAGGTGAAGGTCGCCAGCGCAAAGCCGATCAGGGTCACAACAAGCGGCGCCCAGAAAACCCACGCATATGACGCATCATATTTCAGCTTATCAATGTCATGAATAACATGATTGTCAGCGGACCGGTAAAGGGCCTCACCCCAGAAGGCGTCCCCATGATGGAACATCGGGTCATAGAATAGAACCCCAGCAAACATGGCGCCGAGGGCAAGCACCCCCAGAGGAACAAGCATCACAAGAGGCGATTCATGCGGTTCTGAACCATGGGCGTGACCATGATCCTCTTCCTCCACCTGGGCGCTCCCCTCATGGTGAGTATCGTGTTCGGCGCGTGGGCCATGAAATGTCATGTAAATCAGCCGCCAGGAATAAAAGCTGGTCAGCAGCGCAGCGGTCAGACCCAGCCAGAAGGCCAGATCGGCAAATCGGACCCCGACCAAGCTCGCAGAGAAAGCGCTCTCAATGATGGCATCCTTCGAGAAGAACCCGGAGAAGCCAAGCGACGTGAATGGCAGACCCAGCCCAATGATGGCAATTGTACCGATCAGCATTGCTGCGTAGGTCAGCGGCATGAACCGAGCGATCCCGCCCATGCGCCGCATATCCTGCTCATGGTGGCAACCATGGATCACAGAACCGGCCCCAAGGAAAAGAAGCGCCTTGAAGAAAGCATGCGTGAAAAGGTGGAACATGGCGGCCTCATAGGCCCCCACGCCAGCCGCGAAAAACATGTACCCCAGTTGCGAGCAGGTAGAATAAGCAATGACGCGCTTAATATCGTTCTGGGCCATGCCAACGGTGGCGGCGTAGATCGCCGTGACGGCCCCAGTGAGCGTAATCAGACCCGCCGCAACCGGCGCATACTCATAAATGGGCGACATCAGGCACACCAGATAGACGCCCGCGGTCACCATCGTGGCCGCATGAATCAGCGCCGAAACGGGGGTTGGTCCCTCCATCGCGTCCGGCAACCAGACATGCAGGAAGAACTGCGCGGACTTGCCCATCGCGCCGATGAACAGCAGGATACCAATCAGTTCCAGAGCAGGGAGATCGTGACCCAAAAATGGTACGATGACATCACGCGCGGTGCCCGGCGCTGCAAGAGCCAGTGGGACCAGCTCTGCATTGGTCCGAATGGCCTCAAGCACAGGCGCAAACTCGACGGTCCCGAAAACGAGGAAAACGGCCATGATGCCGAGTGCCAGTCCGAAATCTCCAACCCGATTGGTCACAAACGCCTTGATCGAGGCGTCGTTGGGCGCGGTTTTCGTGAACCAGAACCCAATCAGGAGATAGGAGGCCAGACCCACGCCCTCCCATCCAAAGAACAGTTGGATGAAGTTGTCCGCCGTCACCAGCATCAGCATCGCGAATGTAAACAGCGACAAATAGGCGAAGAAACGTGCCCTGTGAGGATCCTCGCTCATATAGCCCCAGCTGTAGAGATGAACGAGCCCGGAGACAGAGGTAATCACGGCCATCATAACGATAGACAGGGCATCGACCCGGATGGCCCAGTCAGCCTGGAAGGCGCCGACATCAATCCAGGACATGAGTGTGATGATGTGCGGCCCATGGGTCGTCAGGGCCGTATGGATCGCTTCACCATCGCCATGCCCGGCAGCAAAGGTGAACCTGAACAATTGGAACAGGGACAGCAGCCCCGCCAACAGGACAGTCCCAGTGGTGACCACCATGGCCCCACGGTCTCCGATATAAACCTTGAACCCCCCGGCGATCAAAGCCGCCAGCCCGGGGGCTAGGACAATGAATAAAAGCGCGCTGTCACTCAACATGGCGGCCCTATCCCTTCATAAGGTCGACGCGTTCGACGGCGATATCGCCGCGATTGCGAAAGTAAACGACGAGAATGGCCAGACCAACCGCGGCCTCAGCCGCTGCCACGGTCAAGACCAGCATCGCAAAAATTTGTCCCATAATCGTCCCGGAAAAGACTGAGAATGCAACCAGATTGATATTGACCGAAAGCAGGATGAGTTCGATGGCCATCAAGATGACGATTATGTTCTTCCGGTTGACGAATATGCCGACAACGCCAATCGTGAATAAGATCGCCGACATGGTCAGGAAATGATTGATCGTCAGGTCCATGATCAAAGCCCCTTTCCCGGTTCAACCGACACCTTTGTCGTGGCATCTGCCCGGCGCCGGGCCGTCTGGCGCGCAATATTCTGGCGTTTCACCTCTGGCCGATGGCGCAGCGTCAACACAATGGCACCGATCATCGCCACCAGGAGGATCAGGCCGGCCAGCTGGAAGAGAAGGACGTAATCGGTGTACATGACGGCACCGATCGCCTCAGCATTCGTGTCGGCACCCGGCGCAGGATTGAAAACGTCTCGTGCACCCGGCCCCCGGGCAAAACTGGCAATCGCGATCTCGGCGATGAACGCCAGGCCCACCAGGCCGGCAAAGGGCCAATATTCAAGAGTTCCCTGCTTCAGCTCAACGAAATCCACGTCCAGCATCATGACCACGAACAGGAACAGGACCGCGACCGCACCCACATAAACGACAATCAGGAGCATGGCGAGAAACTCTGCTCCGATGAGGACAAAAAGGCCGGCCGCGGTAAAGAAGCACAAGATCAACCAGAGGACCGAGTGAACCGGATTGCGGGCTGCGATGACCGCCATTGCCGACACGGTGATGATCGCTGCGAAGATATAAAAAGCGATGAGTTCCAAGAGTTCAGCCCCATGTTTCGACCCGGCGCGAGACCCGGCCTGTCTGGCCCAGCCGCCCTAGCGGTAGGGTGCATCCAGTTCAAGATTTTTGGCGATTAGTCTTTCCCACCGGTCTCCATTGGCCAGCAGACGCTCTTTATCATAGTAGAGTTCTTCACGTGTTTCCGTCGCAAATTCGAAGTTCGGTCCCTCAACAATGGCATCGACGGGACAGGCTTCCTGACAAAATCCGCAATAAATGCATTTGACCATGTCAATGTCGTAGCGCGTGGTCCGGCGTGACCCATCTTCCCGGGGTTCGGCCTCAATCGTAATCGCCTGAGCCGGGCAGATCGCCTCACACAATTTACAGGCGATACAGCGCTCCTCGCCATTGGCATAACGGCGCAGGGCGTGCTCTCCGCGGAAACGCGGGGATACTGGGTTCTTTTCAAAGGGATAATTGACTGTTGCCTTGCGTCTGAACATCTCTCGGATGCCGAGGGCAAAGGCCGACAGAAAATCTGTCAGAAGGGCGCCCCGCAGGGTCTGGACAAGGCTCATGCCTGAACTCCTGAATATACGACGTAACCGCCAACGACGACCACGGCGACGAGGGCGGTCGGCAAGAAAATTTTCCATCCCAGCCGCATCAGCTGGTCATAACGGTACCGGGGCACGACGGCCTTGGTCAGGGCGAAGAGAAAGAAAAAGAAAACGATCTTCGCCATGAACCAGGCCAGATGGCCGAGATTGACCATCCAAGCGGGGAACTGGTTGACAAAATCAGCGCCGAGCGGAACAGGCCCGTGCCAGCCCCCAAGAAAGAGGATCGCCATCATCGCACACATGAGGACGATGTTGAGATACTCTCCAATCATGAAGAGCAAGTATGGCGTGGACGAATACTCGACCTGATAGCCTGCCACGAGCTCGGACTCAGCCTCTGGCAAATCAAAAGGCGGCCTGTTCGTCTCGGCCAGAGCGGACACGAAAAACATAACGAACATGGCCAGCATGACCGGGAACAGGAGCAGATGGTTAAAGCTCAGCATGTGCCAGGTCCAGAAGCCACCGCCCTGATTGTTGACGATGTCAGAGAGGTTCATTGATCCCGCCAGCAGGATCACCGTGATAATGATCAGACCAATCGACACCTCGTAGGAAACCATCTGCGCCGCAGACCGCAGGCTCCCCAGAAAAGGATATTTTGAGTTTGACGCCCATCCCCCCATGATGATGCCATAGACACCGAGAGAAGAGACGGCGAAGAGGTAAAGGATGCCGACATTCAGGTCTGAAATTACCCATCCGGGAGCTACCGGAATGGCTGCCCACGCTGCGAAAGCCAGGGTCAGGGTCAGGATCGGCGCCAAAAGGAAGACGGTCTTGTTCGCGCCTGAGGGAATGATAATTTCCTTAAGTAGAAATTTGCCAAAATCCGCAAAGCTCTGAAGGAGACCGAAGGGACCCACCACATTCGGTCCCTTGCGCATCATAACGGCAGCCCAGACCTTCCGGTCCATGAGCAGCAAGAAGGCCAGGGACAGCAGCAGCACCACAGTAAACAGAAGCATCTGCCCGATCACCATGAGCCAGCCGCCAAGAAGCCCGTTTTGTTCGATCAATCCGCTCATCGGCCCGCCCTACTCCGCTGCCACAGCGGTTTCAAGACCTCGATGCTGCAAGGAGCATTCAGCCATGGTTTTCGAAGCACGCGCAATCGGGTTTGTGAGATAGAAGTCGCCCCGACGGCTCATAAAAGGCACCGTCAAATCAAGCATATCCGATGTCTCCAAGGGAGCCATCAGAGCCCCTGCCCCAGCCTCAGCGGGCGCAAACCCAAGACCCGCAAAATGCGGAAGGTCAGCCCTCAACTGTTCCCGAAGCGCTTTCACCGAATCATAAGGTAATTTGTGACCCAATATGTCCGACAAAGCCCTGAAAATTGCCCAGCCTTCCCGCGCCTCACCCTTCGGCTCGACCGCCGCCCGGGTCATTTGGACCCGTCCTTCTGTATTCACATATGTGGCCGCCATTTCTGTGTAGGCCGCACATGGCAGGATGATATCGGCCTTGGCCGCACCGGCATCGCCATGATGGCCCACATAAATGATCTTCGTCTCTCCGAGGCGTGAAAGATCGACCTCATCGACCCCCAGAAGGACAAGCGTGTCTAAGGCACCGGACACCATCGCCGCGGTATCCAGCCCGTCTGCCTCGGGCACAAAGCCGACATCCAAGGCGCCGACACGTCCGGCGGCGGTATGCAGTACCCCAAAGCCGGCCCAATCTTCCCTGATGGCACCAATTTTCAAGGCCGCGGCATGCGTTGCAGCAAGAATTGCCTGCCCATCCGGACGGATCAGCGCGTCTTCACCCACAACAATCAGCGGTCGCTTGGCCACTTTCAACTTTTCAATCGCGGCAAGGGCTTCCGGCCCGGTTCCGAGGTGTTCATAATCATAAGTCAGATCGACAGCGTCTCCGACCACGTAAACCTTAAGGTCATTCCACAGCCACGCCTTTCGAATACGGGCATTCCAGACCGCCGCGTCTTGCCGGGGGTTACACCCGATGAGAACGAGGGCGTCTGCGTCTTCGACTGCCATAAAACTGGGGTTCAAGAGGTAGTGCTCACGGACACCACTTTTGCCGTATTGAGCACCGG
>CAJXMY010000110.1 GCA_913056435.1 uncultured Hyphomonadaceae bacterium
TGGCGCCAGAAAACGCCCGGTATGCGATGCCTTGTTCGCGGCCACTGTTTCCGGGCAGCCTGTAGCGATAATCTCGCCACCGCCCGAGCCACCCTCGGGTCCCAAGTCTACGATCCAGTCAGCGGTCTTAATGACGTCGAGGTTGTGCTCGATGATGACCACAGTGTTACCGCCATCCCGAAGCCGATGTAATACCTCAAGCAGTTGGCGGATATCCTCAAAATGAAGACCGGTCGTCGGTTCATCGAAAAAGATCAGGTCGGGTTGAGACACAATGGCTCTGGCGAGTCCAACACGCTTTTGCATTCCCCCTGACAGCTCGGCAGGCCGCAGATTGGCGACATCCGCGCCAAGATGGACCTGTTTCAGGCTTGCAATGGCGCGGTCTTTGGCCTCACTGCGTTTCAGGCGATCTGAATTCAGCAATCTGAAGGCGACATTTTCCCAGACGGTGAGGCTGTCGAACAGGGCACCGGACTGAAACAGCATGCCCGTTCGAGCGCGCATGTCTTCCCGGGCTTTCCCGTGATCATGGGTGATATCCTGGCCCCCAAAGAGGATGCGACCTGCGTCTGGCCGCATCAATCCGAGAATGGTTTTCAGCGTAACGGACTTTCCCGACCCGGATCCCCCTAGAATGACCAATGACTGGCCCGCTGCCACCTCAAGGGTCACGCCTTTCAGAACCTGTTTGGCTCCAAAGGACTTTCTAATGTCCTCCAGCATGAGGAGCGGCGCGCTCATAATCCGATCTCCACAAAAAGACTGGACAGCAGATAGTTGAAAGCCAGGATCAGAACAGCCGCTCCGACCATGGCAAATGTCGCCGCCCGGCCTACGCCCGTGGCTCCAGCCGTTGACCGGTCTCCGTGGAAACAGCCCATCAGAGCGATGACACCGCCAAAGACCACGGCCTTGATCAGCCCAACCGCGATGTCGGATGTCGTGACGAAGTCCACCGTGTTGCGCAAATATGTGGTCGAATCGAACCCCAGACCAAAAACGCTCACGGCCCAACCACCCAGAACACCAATAATATCAGCGATGATTACCAGCAAAGGCAGGGTGATCAGGCCGGCAAGAAAGCGAGGTGCGTACAGGTACCGGCTTGGTTTTGCGGAGAGCGTTGTCAGGGCGTCGATTTGTTCGGTGACCCGCATGGCACCGATTTCTGCGGCAATGCCTGCACTGACCCGTCCAGCCAGCATAAGGCCGGTAATGGTGACACCCAGCTCGCGTGTGATCCCCAGGACGACAATATTTGGAACGAACTGTTCGGCGCCGTATCGGCTTCCGCCAGTGTAAATGTTCAGGGCGAGAGCGGCCCCGATAAAGACCGCGGACAGTCCCACCACGGGCAGACTGTAAAAGCCTATGGCCACCATCTGCCGAACAATCTGGGTCGGATACCAGCGAGGCGTCAGGCTGGCGAAGGCGATCTGGGCACCAAACAGGGTTAAGTCGCCCACCTCCTGAAGGATGGCGAGGGTCGCCTTGCCGAGCCATCTGACCGGATTCGCTGCGGTCGGGTGGTTAGTCATAGTCACGTCTGACACGGGCTGTGAGTCCTGCAGTGAGTTCATAACCAATTGTTCCAGCGCGTTCTGCCTGATCCTCAAGTGGCAGGTCGGTTCCGAAGAATTGGGCAAAATGACCCGGTCTTGCAAGATGGGGAACCGCACTGACGTTCAAAGTGATCAGATCCATCGACACCCGTCCGAGTATTGGACAAGACACGCCGTCAATCATGGCATAGCCGGCATTCGAGGCCGATCGGGGAAATCCGTCAGCATAGCCCAGCGCCACCGTTGCAACGAGCGTGTCCGTGGTCAGCTTATGGCTGGCGCCATAGCCAATTGTTTCATGGGCCCGGCATGCCCGGACTTGAAGAATCGGCGCCTCCAGCGTCATGCCAGCTTGCAAAGACAGGTGAGATGGCGGCCGGCCCCCGCCATAAAGACAGATGCCCGGGCGTGCGAGATGGCTCTGGAAGCGCTCATCAAGGAACAGGCCATCACTTGCCTCGAGACTGGTCGGAACATTGGGAAACAGGGCGGATACGTCGTGGAAGCGATCCAGCTGGGTTGTGTTCAATCCCGCCTCAGGTTGGTCCGCACAGGCCAGGTGAGACATGATGAGCGCTGGAGGAAGCTGGGCGGCCGCCTCGCTGATGGACCCGGCATCTGAGCAAGGCAATCCTAACCGGTTCATGCCGGTGTCAAAGTGCAGTGCATAACCACGGGGCAGGGCGCCGCCAGCTTGGATCCAGCTTACCAGGATCTGAAATTGCTGGTCCGAGTTGATGACTGGTGTGAGGGCGGCGTCCCTGAATATTACGTCATCATAGGCATCTGGCCCGTTCAAAACGTAGATGACGGCATGTGGTCCAACGGCCTGACGTACGGCCAGCCCCTCGAAGCTGTAGGCGACGAAAAAATGCTGACAGCCGGCGTCGTACAGCGCCTCGGAGACCTTTGGCAGTCCATGACCATAGGCATCCGCCTTGACCACTGCGGCGGTCTCTCTGCGCGGGCGCATGGCGCAGAACCGGCGCCAGTTATCGACGATATGGTCCAGATGGATGCGGGCGCGCGGGCGAAGGGTCATAACCGTTCGATTACTCTGCTTTGAGGCCAAAGTAAGCCCTAATCGAACCCGTGCTGGTCATCTCTGGCCAGATTGCCGAAGCGGGTCACATTTGCATCGAAGCTGAGAACGACTTTGCCAATGGGGCCATGGCGTTGCTTTCCGATGATTACTTCGGCGGTTCCGTACACCTGGTCCATGCGTTGTCGCCAGTTGTGCCAGTTTTCATTGGCACTGGGATTGTCGGCGTCGGCCTGTGGTTCTGTACGTTCGAGATAGTAAGACTCCCGGTAAACGAACATCACGACATCGGCATCCTGCTCAATCGAACCGGATTCCCGAAGGTCAGATAATTGAGGGCGTTTGTCTTCTCTCTGCTCTACCGCCCGAGAAAGCTGTGACAGGGCGATGACGGGGACCTGCAACTCCTTCGCGAGGGCTTTTAGCGTTGTGGTGATCTGCGTGATTTCCTGAACCCGATTCTCGTTTGCTTTTCCGGAAGAACCTGACAAAAGCTGCAAGTAATCGATAATGATCAGATCGATACCCCCGACCCGCTGCTGGCGTCGCGCGCGGGCGGCAAGCTGGCTGACGGAAATCCCGCCCTGGTCGTCAATGACCAGAGGAAGATTTTGAAGCTCTTCGGTGGCGTCACGGAGGCGCTCGAAATCATGCTTGTCCAGATCACCTTGCCGGATCTTGTGGGCATTTATTCCCGTTCGTTCCGCAAGGATACGCGTGGCCAGCTGTTCCGATGACATTTCGAGGGAGAAGAAGGCCACCTTCGCACCCTGTATGGTCTTGACTGACCCGTCTTCCTGCTTCTCGCCGCGGTAGGCACTGGCGGCATTATAGGCGATGTTTGTGGCCAGGGAGGTCTTCCCCATCGATGGCCGGCCGGCCAGAATGATCAGGTCTGAATTGTGCAGGCCGCCGAGTTTGTGATCGAGATCGTCCAGCGCCGTCGCAATGCCCGCAATTTTGCCATCCCGTTTGAAGGCGGCTTCGGCCATTTGCAGCGATTCGGTCAGCGCGTCGGAAAAACTGGCGAAGCCCCGTCCTGTTGAACCCCGCTCCGCCAGAGCAAACAGTTCCCGCTCTGCGGTTTCGAGCTGCTGCGAGCCGTCAAGGTCTCGGTCGGGGACCATGGCCCGTGTCTGGACCCCAGCGCCAATGTTGATGAGTTCACGTCGCATGGCGAGGTCCCGGATAATCCGGGCATAGTCCTGGACCTCCGGGCCAAAGGCTGCACTGTCGAGCAATTCGGCGAGATATTGGGCGCCTCCGATCTCGGCGAGGCGCTCATTCTTTTCAAATTGTTCGCGTAAGGTGACCCCGTCTGCGACCCGACCATTCTGTATAAGGCGGACACACGCATCGAATATTTCGGCATGGGCCGGCGCGTAGAAATCGCTCGGTTGAAGAAGGTCGGCGATGCGTTGAAAGGCATTATTATCATAGAGGACGGAACCGATCACCGCAGCCTCAGCCGAGAGGTTATGCGGAGGTTCACGTCCCGTATGTGGTGACGGGTCGAGTTTTGTAGCTGATAGCGTCATAGGTCTTTGACTGCCCGAATTTATAAGGGATTTTGAGACTTGACTTCGATATGTTCGGCAGAGGTTCTGCCGTGTGCACAATAAGTGAGTCGGGGTGGACGAAAAAGGGCCGCCCCAAAGGAGCGGCCCTTCCCAAAATTCTGTGTCCGGCGTTTAGGCCTCGTCTTCAGGTGCCGTATCGAGTTCAGCGGCGGCTTCTGCCATCTCACTGGCCTGCTGAGCGGCCGCTTCCTGATTCTCAGCCTGCAGGGTCTCGATCACATTTTCGCCGGCGGCCTGACGGTCGGCCTCGTCCTGCGACCTTGCGACATTGACGGTAATTGTCACGGCCACTTCGGCATGAAGGCGAATGCGGATTTCGTGCAGGCCCAACGTCTTAATCGGTCCATCAATCCGGACTTGCTCTCGTTTGATACTGAAGCCGCGTTCTCCGGCCGCCTCAATGATGTCGCGAGCGGTGACTGACCCATAGAGTTGTCCAGTTTCGCCAGCCTGGCGAAGGACGACTAAGGTCTCGCCATCGATGGCCTCACCAGAGCTGGATGCCGCATCGCGGGCTTCCGCGTTGCGCCGTTCAATAATGTCGCGTTCGGCTTCGAACCGGGCGCGGTTCTGCGCGTTGGCCACGAGGGCCTTGCCCGTGGGCAGAAGGTAGTTCCGGGCGAAACCGTTCTTTACGACGACTTCTTCACCAAGGTTGCCCAGGTTTTCAACGCGCTCGAGGAGAATGACATGCATGGTGTGGCTCCTCTATTTCACGGTAAATGGCAGCAGGGCGAGCATCCGTGCGCGCTTGATCGCACGGGCCAGCTTGCGCTGGTTCTTGAAATTCACCGCGGTGATCCGTGAGGGGACAATTTTACCCTTTTCGGAAATGTAGCGTTGCAGGGTTTTGACATCCTTGTAGTCGATCTTGGGCGCATTCTCGCCTGTGAACGGATCGACTTTCCGACGTCGGCCAAAAGACCGGCGGGCGGGGATGTTGGTAATGTTCATTCCAGCGGGTGTCTTAGTTACCATGTTCGCTCTCCCTAATCGTCGCGCCGGCCGCGTTCCTTACGGGACAGAATGGGCGAAGGCCCGGAGTCCAGCTCGTCAACGCGAATGGTCATGTAACGTATGATATCGTCGGAGATCCGGTGCTGGCGCTCCAGTTCCTGGATCGCCGCGGCGGGGCCGTCGATATTGAACAGGGAATAGTGTCCCTTGCGCTGCTTATTAATCGGGTAAGCAAGACTTCTCAGGCCCCAATACTCGGTCTTCTCGACCTTGGCGCCTTGTTTCTTGATGAATTCCGAAAGTTCCTCGATCAGGGTTTCAGCCTGAGCGGGAGAGATGTCCGGCCTCGCAATGAGGACGTGCTCGTAAAGTGCCATTATGTCTTCCCAAGTCTGAGATGCGGCGCCGAACCCGTGGGAAACGGGTCTGGCGATGGCCCCTCTTGTCTGGCTCATTCCAGCGCAGAGGACCGCAACTCGTGTGTGCGGTTCCCTTAAGCGCAAAAGTGCGGAAGACGCAACCCGCTTGCCTGCAACTTCGCAGCCGATTATGCCGACCCCGAACCAATTGGAGATCTGGTATGACAAAGTTCGCCTTCATCTTTCCTGGTCAGGGCAGCCAGCACATCGGCATGGGGCGCGCCCTGGCAGACGCTTTCCCAGCTGCGGCAGAGGTCTTCGCAAGGGTAGATGAGGCGCTCGGACAGGATCTCTCCGGGCTGATGTGGTCCGGCGACGAGGCCGAGCTGACCCTGACGGCCAATGCTCAGCCTGCACTGATGACGGTCAGCCTCGCCGCCATCGCGGCCTTGCGGGAAGGATTTGATCTTGATGTCCGGCGGGCCACCGGTGTCGCGGGCCATTCGCTAGGAGAATATGCGGCCCTGGCGGCGGCCGGATCGATCCGGCTGGAAGATTGTGCGCGTATTCTGCGGCTCAGGGGCAATGCCATGCAGGCGGCTGTGCCCGCGGGCGAGGGCGGCATGGCCGCATTGCTGGGGGCGACGCCGGATCAGGCTGCGGCACTGTGCGAGGTCGCCCATGCTGAGGGTATTTGCGAGATTGCCAATGATAACGCGCCGGGACAGATCGTTCTCTCCGGAAGCAAGGCCGCGATTGAGGCGGCCTGTGCGGCGGCCCGGGAGGCCGGAGTCAAGAAAGCGGTTCCGCTGCCTGTGAGCGCGCCCTTCCACTGTTCCATGATGCAGCCAGCGGCAGACGCCATGGCCGCAGCGCTCGCAGAGATTGAGATCTGTGCGCCATGTGTGCCGCTGATCGCCAATGTGACCGCGGGCGCGGAGACCGATGCCGAGTGCATTCGGGCCAATCTCGTCGCCCAGGTGACCGGTCAGGTGCGCTGGCGCGAAAGTGTCCTTTTCATGCATGAAGAGGGAGTCCGCCTGACTGTTGAAGCGGGTGCGGGCCGGGTGCTCAGTGTCATGAACCGGCGGACCGTGAAGGACGTCGAGGGCCTCACCATGGGCACGCCGGAAGATGTAGAAAATGTCGCAAATCGCCTGAAGGGCGCATAGGAGGAAGGCATGTTTGATCTCACAGGAAAAACGGCTCTGGTGACCGGAGCCTCAGGAGGCATCGGACGAGAGATCGCGCGGGCCCTGTCGGCGGCCGGGGCCAGCGTCGCGGTCTCGGGCACCCGCCAGGCGGTCCTTGAGGAGGTGTTGGCAGGCCTCCCGGGCGGCGGCGCCGTGGTGACCTGCAATCTGTCGGATACCGAGCAGGTCGACGGCCTGGTCAAGTCTGCCGAGGAGGCACTGGGCCCCCTCGACATTTTGGTCGCGAATGCGGGCATCACGCGCGATGGGTTGCTGATGCGGATGAAGGACGAGGATTGGAACGACGTTCTGAACGTCAATCTGGGATCCTATTACCGGCTCGCAAAGTCCTGCCTGCGCGGCATGATGAAACGGCGACACGGGCGTATAATCGGCATAACATCTGTTGCAGGAGATAGAGGAAGACAAGGCAATTACATGTATGCATCAACAAAATAATTCATTTGCATATATACAGTAAAGTATTCTACTACATGTTCTGTTCGTTGTATAAATTATAGCTTCTTTATCATTATAAAGG
>CAJXMY010000111.1 GCA_913056435.1 uncultured Hyphomonadaceae bacterium
GACCCCTACTCCCATTTTGCCGCGGTCCAGTACAGCGCGGTAGACACGGATCCATCCGCTTCGCTCCAGTTCCTGCACCCGTCGCAAACACGCCGAAGGTGACAATCCGACCCGAACGGCCAGATCGGTATTGCTGATCCGGCCTTCGGACTCAAGAATATGCAATATCCTGCGATGAACGTCGTCAATGTCCTTCATACATTGCATAAAACATGATTTTTTATCCGTTTTAAGTGAGAAATTGTTCTTTTTTACGTTTATTATTGCTCCAAAAAGGGAAGAAGGCCGATAATGTTGACCCTAGCGGAATATGATATGTCTCCGGAACGTGGCTTTCTATGCCGTTATGATGCCGATGACGTCCGGCTCGGCGAAAATTTAGCTGTCATAAAAGACGTCGCACTTTCCTTGCCACAGATCCTTCCGACAGGTCGGGTGCGCCAGCTCTTAATGGAACGGCTTCCCCTGATCCATCTGCCCGTGACCCGGATGAGCGATGCCGAAGTCCGGACATGTATGGTCCATTATGCTTTCATGGTGCAGGCATTTGTCTGGGGTGACCCCCGGCCGCCCCGGATGCTACCTGAAAATCTGGCCATCCCTATTGTGGTGCTTGCCGATCATCTCGGCCAACAGCCCCTGCTGCCTTATTCCAGCTACGTTTTGGACAATTGGGGGCTGATTGACAAAAATAGGCCTGTCGATCTGGACAATATTTACATGATCCAGAACTTCCTCGGGGGGCAGGATGAGAATTGGTTTGTCCTCATCCATGTTGCCATCGAGGCCGCCGCGGGAACATCGCTGGCGGCCTTTGGACCCATCATTGAAGCGACGGAAGCCGGAGACGTCGCCACTACACGTCACCTTCTCAAAGAAATCGCCGGGACCTGGACCACCATCAACGCCCTGTTCGACCGGATGCCAGAACGCTGTGATCCTTACATATATTTTGCACGCGTCAGACCTTTCATTCACGGATGGCGCGACAATCCCGCCTTGCCGGAGGGCCTCATCTATGAAGGTGTGAGCCGGTTCGGATGTCAGGCTCAGGCTTTCCGTGGCCAAACAGGTTCGCAAAGCTCGATCGTCCCGGCTATGGATGCCCTCATGGGCGTCGGGCATGCCAGTGACCCACTACGGGAATATCTTGATCAGCTGCACATATATCGCCCGCCAGCTCATCGCCGCTTCATCGAAGACACCCGCGAAGCCAGCCGTCTTCGGAGCTTCGTCATGAACTGCCGGGAGCCCGGCCTGATTGCGGCCTATAATGCGATCATCAGGGCGACCGCCGATTTCCGTACCCGCCATCTCGAATACGCGGCGAGTTACATCAACAAGCAGCAACGCGCCGCTGCAGGCAACGACACGGAACTGGGCACGGGTGGCACACCCTTTATGCGATACCTGAAAAAGCATCGTGATGAAACGGCAGCACGACTGCTATCCGCTGCCTCTGAAGTAGGATGAAAGCCCGTTCATAGATTAGAAACTGTCGCGAGGACTGCAGCCCAGAATGGCGTCGCCTGGGGCTTGACGACCTTCGATCAAGGTGCCGGTGGCAGGGGTAAAGTTGTCCCCGGCCCTGCGAATGTCATGGGTTAAAAAAAATCAGTTCGGGGCTGTTGACGACACTTCGGGCCTCACCTATCTGCCCGTCATTGGCACTCACCTGACTTGAGTGCTAATCGCACTGTCATTCGTTACAGAACGATCAACTAAAGAGGGAAATATGAAATTTCGTCCCCTACATGACCGCGTCCTCGTTCGGCGCGTTGAAGAAGCCACCAAAACTGCCGGTGGGATCATCATCCCGGACACGGCAACTGAGAAGCCTCAGGAAGGTGAAGTAATCGCTGTCGGCAATGGTGTCCTGAGTGATGCCGGTGAACGCGTCGCACTGGACGTCAAAGCCGGTGACAAAGTGCTGTTCGGCAAGTGGTCCGGCACCGAGGTCAAAGTCGATGGTGAAGAGCTCCTGATCATGAAAGAGAGTGACATTCTGGGCATCGTTGAAGCCTAGCACCTCTCCCCCTGTTTCCATTTAACTGAAAGGTATCCCAAATGGCTGCCAAACAAGTCAAATTCGGCTCTGAAGCCCGTGAAAAGATGCTGAAAGGCGTCGATACTCTGGCCAATGCCGTCAAAGTTACCCTTGGCCCGAAAGGCCGCAACGTGGTCATCGAAAAATCCTTTGGTGCACCCCGCACCACAAAGGATGGCGTGACCGTCGCCAAGGAAATCGAGCTGGAAGACAAGTTCGAGAACATGGGCGCCCAGATGCTGCGCGAAGTGGCCTCCAAGGCCAATGATGTTGCCGGCGACGGCACCACCACGGCGACCGTTCTGGCTCAGGCGATTGTCCGCGAAGGCATGAAGCGCGTGGCCGCGGGCATGAACCCAATGGATCTCAAGCGTGGGATCGACAAGGCGGCTGCCGAAGTTGTCGGTGACCTGGCCCACCACTCCCGCAAGGTGAAGGACAACTCCGAAATCGCCAAGGTTGGCGCGATCTCGGCCAATGGCGACGCCGAAATCGGCGAAATGATCGCCAAGGCCATGGAGAAGGTCGGCAATGAGGGTGTGATCACTGTCGAAGAAGCCAAGTCTCTCGAAACCGAGCTAGATGTCGTGGAAGGCATGCAATTCGACCGCGGCTACCTGTCACCTTACTTCGTGACCAATGCGGACAAGATGTCCGCCGAGCTGGACGATCCGTACATCCTGCTGCACGAGAAGAAGCTGTCCTCACTCCAGCCTATGCTGCCAATCCTGGAAAGCGTTATTCAGTCTCAGCGTCCTCTGCTCATCATTGCCGAGGATGTGGACGGCGAGGCTCTGGCCACGCTGGTTGTGAACAAGCTGCGGGGTGGTCTGAAAATCGCTGCGGTCAAGGCACCGGGCTTTGGTGACCGTCGCAAGGCCATGCTGCAGGACATCGCGATCCTGACCGGCGGCCAGGTCATCTCCGAAGACCTTGGCATCAAACTGGAAAATGTCAGTATCGACATGCTCGGTACGGCGAAACGGGTCAACATTTCCAAGGATGACACCACCATCGTTGATGGCGCCGGTGCCAAGGAAGACATCGAAGCCCGCGTCAGCCAGATCCGGAAGCAGATCGACGATACGAGCTCTGATTATGACCGTGAAAAGCTGCAGGAGCGCCTCGCCAAACTGGCTGGCGGTGTTGCCGTGATCAAGGTCGGCGGAGCGACCGAAATCGAGGTAAAGGAACGCAAAGACCGCGTTGACGACGCCCTCAACGCCACCCGCGCGGCGGTTGAGGAAGGCATTGTAGCCGGCGGCGGGACAGCCCTTCTGTTCTCTGCTCGCAACATCGACGTCAAAGGCGCCAATGATGATGAGCAGGCAGGTATCGACATTGTCCGGCGCGCTCTGGAAGCCCCGGTTCGCCAGATCGTCGAGAATGCCGGCGTCGAAGGCTCGGTTGTCGTCAACACCATTATTGGCAAAAACGACAAGGCCTTCGGATTCAATGCACAGACCGAAGAATATGGCGACCTGCTCGAAATGGGCGTCATCGACCCGGTCAAAGTGGTCCGCTCGGCCCTGCAAAACGCCGCTTCTGTCGCAGGCCTCCTGATCACGACCGAAGCCGGCGTGGCAGAGCTGCCAAAGGATGACGCACCCGCAATGCCCGGTGGCGGCATGCCTGACATGGGTGGCATGGGCTTCTAAACGCCCCTCAGACCAGACCAGAAGGGCGGCCCCTGGGCCGCCCTTTTTTGTGCTCCGAACACCCCGCGGACAAGCCCGCCAGCGGCCCCGGGACAAGCCGGGGATAAGCGCCTTTCCAGGGCCGGATTCACAGGCGCAGACAGTGGCGCCAGACCGGGTGCAAAGCGGCTCTGGGCCGGATCTGGCGCGCCCCCAGTAAACCCCAGCTCCAACCAGCCAGAAATCTCTGGCCAGATCTCCTTTTCCGGCGCTATGCTCACGAAAGGCTTCAGATCGACAGGACGGTGCGGATGGGACAGGAAATCTCGGACACCGGGTTCAGCCCGGAGGACTATGCCGCTTTCCGCCAGCACATGCGCGAAGAGACCCAGACCCTGAAGCACTGGTTCGACACACGCGCCTTCGACTGGTCGGAACAGGCCACGGTCGGTCTGGAACTGGAAGCCTGGCTGATCGACCGCGACCATCTTCCGGCCCCTCAGAATGCCGCGTTTCTCTCGGCGCTGGACCATCCTGACATTGTCTCTGAACTGTCGCGCTTCAATTTCGAGATCAACGCCCCGGCCCGCCCCCTTCAGCAGCACGTCCTGACCCAAACCGCAGCCGACCTCGCCGACCGCTGGGCCGCCTGCGAGGCGACGGGCCAGACGCTGGGCCTGCGTCCCCTGGCCATCGGGATCCTGCCCACAGTGCGGGACGAAATGCTCCAGCTCAGCTGGATGTCAGATGCCAACCGGTACCGGGCCCTCAACGAAGCCATCCTGTCGCGCCGCAAGGATCACGATCTGCACATCAGCATCGAGGGTGAGGACACGCTGGATTATCATTGCAACCACATCATGCTGGAAGCCGCCTGCACCTCCCTGCAAGCCCACCTGAAAGTCAACCAGGAAGAGGCGGCGCGGCTCTACAATGCGGCGGTGGTCGCCGCGGCGCCACTGATCGCTGCCACGGCCAATGCCCCCTATCTTTACGGCAAGTCCCTCTGGACCGAAACGCGTATCCCGGCCTTCGAACAGGCCACGCGCCTGGAGGGCTTTCGCGACACCGAAGGACGCAATGTCGGGCGCGTGACCCTCGGAACCGGTTATGTGCGTCATTCCATGATGGAACTGTTCCTGCGAAATCTCAGCTATGAACCCATCCTGCCAGCTCTGAGCGCGGACACCGCCACCCTGCCCCATCTGCGGCTGCAGAACGGAACAATCTGGCGCTGGGTTCGGCCTATTCTCGGCTTTGACAGCGACCAGACCCCCCATCTGCGCCTGGAACACAGGGTGATGCCAGCCGGCCCCAGCCTCACCGACACCGTCGCCAATCTGGCTTTGTGCCATGGTCTTGTGCTGGGCCTCGGGCGGCTCGAAACTCCCCCCGAAGACGAGACGCGGTTCGAAGACGCCCGGTACAATTTCTATGCCTGCGCCCAGCATGGCCTGAAAGCGCAGATCCGCTGGGCGGGCCGCTCCGTCAATGTCCAGGCCCTGCTGCTGGATGAATTGCTCCCGCTTGCACGCCAAGCGCTGGAGGCCGAGGGACTCGGCCAGATCGAACTGGATGACGCCTTTACCCATACCTTGCAGCCACGTCTGCGTAGCGGCCTGACCGGGGCGGAGTGGCAGCGCAGCTTCATCGATTGTAACGGCTATAATTTCCAGGCCCTGACGGAACGCTATGCCGAAATGCAGGCCACCGGAGACCCGGTCCATAGCTGGACGGTGTAAACGCCGGGGCGTGGCATGCAGCTTGACCAGATCGACCACCTGCCCCGCTCTCTCGCACACCTGCGCCCGGACCGGGTACGATCGGTCTTTCCCAACCCCACCCTGATCCGCCTGACCGGAGACAGGCCGGAACCGCTTGTCCTCTCCACCCTTCTGCATGGCAATGAAACCACGAGCCTGGAGGTGCTGAAACACCTTCAGCGTCGCTATGAGAGCACACCGCTTCCGCGCAGCCTGATGATTTTTGTCGGCAATGTCCTCGCGACGGAACAGGGCCTGCGCCATCTGCCCGGGGAGATGGACTTCAACCGGATCTGGGCGGGCGGGGACAGCCCGGCCCATGCGCTGGCCCAACAGGTTCAGGAGGCGGCAATGGGCGTCTCCCCCTTTGCCAGTATTGATATCCACAACAATACCGGGACAAATCCGATTTATGGGTGTGTCAACACGCTGCGGCCCGCAGATCTCGATCTGGCCGCCCGGTTTGCGCCGCTTGGCGTGTTCTATCTGAACCCGGCCACGACACAGTCCGTTGCCTTTTCGAAAATCTGTCCAGCCATCACGCTGGAATGCGGGCGCAGCGGGGATGTCGAGGGCCTCATGGCCGCCATCGAGCTGGTTGAGACCATCATGCGTCTGGACCATTTCGCAGATCACCCCCCGGACCCCCGGTCCCTGCGCCTGTTCGAGACGGTTGGCCGGGTCGAAATCGTGCCGGACTGTACGTTCCGTTTCGACCCGAAGCCGGCAGATCTGAATTTTGATGCCGGACTGGAGGATCTCAATTTTCAGCCCCTGCCCGCCGGGGCCTGCCTGGCGCTGACGTCCAGACCTCACCTTCCCTTAAGGGTTGTTGACGAGCACGGAGCTGATCTCACATCCGACTTTCTGGAACTTCAGACGGGTCAGATCCGGCTGACACAGGGGCTGACCCCGGCCATGATCACAACCGATGTCACCAATATCCGGCAGGATTGCCTGTGCTATTTCATGCGGCAGCGCCCCCTGCCTGAAAGGTCTGGTTCCGTCTGAGCTCAGGGCGCACTGACCGGCACCTCTAACCCGCGGCCCTGCCCTGCGACCGGTCCGGATCTTGACAAGACCCGATTAGAACAAAATAAGAACATCTATGAAACATACCGCATTTTCCAAACTCGGTCTCTTCCATATGCGACCGCAGGAGTCAGCCGAAGCGCCGGACTTTCCGCTCGGCCTCGGGGCCGAGGGCGTGCACGAGCTGGCCGAAGCCCGCTTTGGCGACCTGCCGGCCGTAACCGGCTTCGCTCTGGCCGCCAGCCAGCTCCAGGACGGGCCGGTGGCCTGGGTCCGGCAGGCCGGACCGGACCGCGATCATGGCCGGATCATGCTGCGGGGCCTGCCGGCCCTGCGCGCGGATCCCCCACGTCTTTTGCAGATCGGCGCCCGGCGCCTCAAGGACGCCCTTTGGGCCCTCGAAGAAGCCGTCCAGTCCCGGACCGTCAGCCTGGTGGTTGGCGAAATCCGGGATCTCGACTTTACCGCCTCGCGGCGCCTGACCCTGGCCGCACGGCGCTGCGGCGTGCCGGTCCTGCTGCTGATGCCCTATACGCGGGACGGCGCGACCGCCGCGACCGCCCGCTGGCGGATCCAAACCCGGCCCTCGGGCCCCAATCCCTTCGACCCGGCCGCTCCCCTGCGCATTGCGGCGGCGGCGGCGACGATCGTTCAACCTGACCT
>CAJXMY010000112.1 GCA_913056435.1 uncultured Hyphomonadaceae bacterium
CAATACTATGCGGCTGCGCAGGGCCTGGCCGGTCACCCTGGTCTATTGCCTCGTTCGCGGCGCCGGCATGGCCGTCATCGGCCTCGCACAGTTGATCCGTCTGCCGGTTCATGGTCGCCGGGCCGTTGCCGACAGCCTTGGTCTGCTGTGTCGCTGCGGCGGGATCCTGATGGGTGCGGTCGGGGTCCGTCACCTTGAATATGCCCGCGCGGTTGCGCCGGAACAGGACAACCGCGTCCCACCGTCCGCGGGGAACGGCCCCTAAATCAGGGCGCCGGGGACGCGAACACCTCGTTCAGATAGGCGGCCAGGCGCAGACCGGCCTGCTGAAGCCGGATTCGGTAGGTGGCGCGGTGCGCAAAGACATAGTCCCAGGACAGGTCGGTCCCGTCAGGATAGATCTGGTCGCGCAGGGCGGCACTCTCGGCGACCCAGACCTCCGGATCCGTTTCGGTCCAGCGGCTGATCTCATCCGCGCTGAGATCGCGCAGCAGCCAGTCGGCCAGCTCGGTATAGGACAGCTGTTCATGATCGATCATTTTCGAATCCCAGACGCTGTGCAGGTTTGTCGGCGTCCGGAAAAAAGAGACACGGACATCATTGCCCCCGCGGTCAGTGCCATTGCCGACATGCAGGGGCTGGTGCAGATCGCCAATGATGTGAACTGTAAATCTGAGGGCAAGGACTTTCTCGTCGCGCGGGCTCTGGGGGTTGAGCAGGGTCTCGCGAAACGCTTCGAGCGCGCTGAGCGCATCGCCTTCCGCTGGCGTCCCGGCCTCCTGATAGGTTAGCCCACGCGGGACCGTGACATAATGCCATGGGCCAGCCTGGCGCTGCCAGTAGACCTCTGGGCTCGCCCGCATGAAGTCGGGCCAGGTGGAGGCCTCTGCGAGGTCCTCTGCGCCGAGCAGGTCGGCAATGGCCGCGGCACTGTCCGGGCTCAGATGGGCCTGGGCAATGGCCCCGGTCACCCGGTGCCCGGTTTTGCCCCAGGCATGGGCTGGCGCCGCCACCGCGCTGAACAGGTACAACGCGGCAAGGCAGGATGTCAGACGTGGCATCAGTGTCCCCCGATACTGGTTGTGTATATCACCCTATCATCACGTAACGGGCGGGCTATGCTCAATCGCAGCCCCCCGGCATCCTGTCTGTCCGACGCGTCCTGTCAGGCCAGAGCGTCCAGACCCCCTATGGCGGCGAGGCCTACATGTGGGCTGAGCCGGTCTGCATTGGCTGCAGTAATGCCGCCAAGTCCATAGACCGGCAGCCGGGCCTGGCGCGCGAGGATCCGAAGCCGCACGGCGCCTCTGGCGACACCGGCGCTGGGGCTGGCGGACGGGAAGGCGGTTGACAGAAGCGCTGCATCGAAACCCTGTCGGGCGGCCTGCGATAAGGCCTCGCGGCTGTGCGCGCTGACGGTTTGCAGGGCGAACGCCCCGGCCCAGCGTCTCGCCTCCAGGCGCCGGGCCTCGGGCCAGTGGACGCCGTCGGCCCCGACAGATCGGGCAAGGTCAGGATCGCCGCCGATCAGCAAAACGAGGCCACGCCGCGCGCTCAGCGCGGCCAGAAGAGCGGCCATGTCCGCGCGTTCTGGCGCGCCAAAATGACGATAGATGACCCCGCTGCCAGGAGGCAGCTGCCGGACAGTGGCCGCCGGATCCGCCCGGCGGGCCGGGTCCGTGAGATAGACCAGACCCGGGAGGCCCGGCGGCAGGTGCGTGGTGGCCGTGCGGGCTGCGCGGCGGAACTTGCGGCGCGCGGTGGGCTTGTGGTTCAAAGACATGATGGACAGGCATACAGATTCCGAGATGATTGGCGAGGCCCGCGCCCGGATCCTGGGTGAAATCGGACCCGATGTGACTCTGGTGGCGGCCTCAAAGCGCCAGCCCGACAGGCGGATTGAGGCGATACTGTCTGCGGGCCAGCGCGTTTTTGGCGAAAACCGGGTCCAGGAAGCCGAAACGCGCTGGGGCCCACGCAAAGCGAGCCTGACGGGGCTTGAGCTGCGCCTGATTGGTCCGCTTCAGACCAATAAGGCCGAGGCTGCGGTGCGCCTGTTCGATGTGATTGAGACGCTGGATCGGCCGAAACTTCTCAAGGCGCTGGTGGCCGCTGTTGAGCGGACGGGTGTGCCTCCGCCAGATCTGCTGATTCAGGTGAATACCGGAGAAGAACCGCAGAAGGCGGGCGTGACCGTTGCCGAGCTCGCCAACCTTGTCGCCCTGACCCGTGAGATGTGGCCCGGTCGACTGGTCGGCCTGATGTGTATTCCGCCCGTTGAGGAGCCCGCTGGCCCCCATTTTGCCCTGCTGCGTCAGCTGGCCGAAGCTCATGGACTGTCCCAGCTCTCAATGGGTATGAGTGCGGATTATGCTTTGGCCGCCCGCCTTGGGGCCACCCATGTCCGGGTTGGATCGGGCCTGTTTGGCGCCCGGGAGGCTCTGCCCCCCGCCACCGCCTAAAAGGTAATGGTGAGCTCTGTGGTCGGTGTGGACAGGTGCAGCAGCCTTAGCATGTCCGGGAGGTCAATGGCCACGCAGCCACGGGTCGGGCCAAAATCCGGCCGTGCCAGATGCAGGAACACCGCGCTTCCCCGTCGCGGCTGAACCGGGGCGTCATTATGGCCCAGCTCCACCACAATGTCGTAAATATGGTCCGTTCGCCAAAGATCCTCGTGCCGGGCGGGAAAGGGCTTTGTCACGGGTCGATTGTAAAGGGGGTGATCAGGGTCATCGCACCAGCCGTCCTGCGGGCGTAGCGGGATGCAGGCCAGCTGTGTCTGCGGACGCGACAGGCGATCCGCCCGGTAAAAGACCCGACGCAGGGGCCAGGTTCCCTGCGGACTGGTTCCGTCACCCTCTCTTTTGTGACCGGCCGCAACAACACCCCCCTGGCCGAGGACACAGCGGCAGGTCAGCGGTCCTCCGGATAGCTTTCCGCGGGCCGTGGCAGTGAAAATGGGCACGGACATGTCAGCGCCTCCTTGTGTGCGCGGGCCTGAAACGACTTATAATGTCAAAGTCTGACATTTTCGCGAGTTCAATAAGTCGGTTTGAGGATTTCACAATGACGGTCAGCACCATTGTCCTGCTGGTTCATCATGATGACGTGCTGCGCGAGGCCCTGGTCGAGCAATGTCAGACGCGTGGGGGCTTTGACATGCGACAGGCGCCCGGGGTGGAGGCCGCCCTGACCCTGGCGCGGCAAACCCCCCTCGACCTGGTGCTGCTGAAGGGGCAGGAGCCGGACACGAGCTGTGCGGAGGCCTGTGCCCGATTCCGGGCGGACGGCATTCGCGCTCCCATTTTGATTCTGTCTGATGATGAATCCGATACGGCCCGGCAGCGCGCGCTTGAGCGCGGCGCCAGCGATCATATCCAACAGCCCTTTTTGATGTCAGACCTGATTGACCGGGTGCGGGGGCACGTCCGGAGTTTCGAACAGGCCGAGCAGGCCCAGATCCGGATTGGACCCTATCAGTTCTATCCGACGCTGAAATGCCTTGTCGATGAGAGCGGGCTCGACATACGCCTGACAGAGAAGGAAACCAGCATCTTGAAATATCTCCATCGCGCCGGTGACAAAGCGGTGGGCCGCGACGAGCTGCTGTCCCGGGTCTGGGGCTATAATGCGGCTGTGACCACACATACGCTGGAGACCCATATCTATCGCCTCCGGCAGAAAATCGAACCCGTCCCTGGGGTTGCGCGTCTTCTGGTGACCGCTGATGGCGGCTACCGCCTGGCGGGCTGAGGAACACCGATGACGAGGATGCAAATTATCTGGCAGGGATCCGTGCGGATTGATAAGGGCGCCGAATGACAGGGGATTTACGACTCGGCTTTGCCTGCCTTTTTGGCGCCTATGCGATCTGGGGCGCGCTGCCGCTGTACTTTCGGCTTATGGCGCATATCACGCCGGCCGAACTGCTGGCACACCGGATTGTCTGGAGCGTTCCCACAGGCCTGCTCTTCATCGCCCTGGCCCGGAACTGGCGTCAGCTGGCCGCGGTGCTGACCCTGCGGCGTCTGGGCTATTTGTCCGCGTCTGCGGTCCTGATCGGGGCGAACTGGATGATCTATATATGGGCGGTCAGCGAAGAGCGGGTCATGGAAGCCAGCCTGGGCTATTATATCAACCCCTTGCTGAACGTGGTGATCGGCGCGGCCCTGTTTTCTGAGACCCTGCGCCGGGCGCAGTGGATTGCGGTATTGATTGCGGCAATCGGTGTCGCCCTGATGACGGCCGCACTTGGTTATCTCCCGTGGGTTGCCCTCGTGCTCAGCCTGACATTTGCGTTTTATGGCGTCATCCGAAAACAGGTGCAGGTCGATAGCCGGGCCGGCTTTGTGGTCGAGGCGTCGGTTCTGGCGCCGTTGGCTCTGGTCGGATTGTTCTGGCTGGTGGGACAGCCCGGGGGAAGCCTGTTCGGTCGAGGTGGATGGGACGTCGGGCTTCTGATGCTGGCCGGTCCCATCACAGCGGTCCCGCTTATCCTCTTTGCGCTGGGTGCAAAACGTGTCCGATTGTCGACCCTCGGCATGATGCAGTACATGGCGCCAACAATTCAGTTCCTCATCTCCGTGCTTGTCTTCAAAGAGCCGTTCGATCTCCCCCATGCGATTGCTTTCGCCTGCATCTGGGGCGCCTTGGTCCTGTTCACGGTCGACAGCGTTGCGGGAGACCGCAAGGCCCGCCGGCTTGCCCGCGCCGCCTCATCGGTGCGCTGATCAGCCAATCGGCGCGGCGCTTCCGGCCAGCCATAGCGCCACCGCGACCAGAGACAGCGCAAAGCCGAGCCGGACGGCCAGTGTCCGGCGGACTTCCTCCAGCAGCTGCCCGAGCCGGGTCCCGAACTCCACCAGAGTGAGGTGGACCACGACGGCAATCGAAAGGTGGATCAGGCCGAGCAGCAGGATCTGGAGATAGATCGGCCCCCGCAACGGATCGGCAAACTGGCCGACGACGGCGAGATAGAAAACAAAGGCTTTGGGGTTGAGCAGGTTCGCAATCAGGCCACGTCGAAAGCCATTCACGCCGCGGCTGCGCCAGGGGGAACTTTCGCCGCTCTCGTGCCAGCTCGACCAGGCCAGATAGAGCATGAAGGCGACGCCGGCCCAGTGGATGGCTGCGCCGAGGCCTGGCCGTCCGGCCAGCAGCGCGGACAGGCCCGTCGCTGCGGCGACCAGCTGCAGGGCCAGACCGAGCGTGACGCCGACCACGGCGCGGTGACCGGGGCCCCGTCCATACTGGGCCGACAGGGCCGTCAGCCAGCCCATATTCGGCCCCGGCGTCAGCTCGACGATCAGCATGGCGAGGATGAAGGCGCCCCAGTTCAGTCCGTCCAGCATGTCACAGACACAGATAGACCGCATCGACCAGAGCGCGGGCTCGCGGATCCCCCTGCAGGCTGTTCGACTGGCGATTCATCACATAAGCCGCGCTCAGCCCCTGCTCGGGATCGGCCAGCGCCATGGATCCGCCCCAGCCCGAATGGCACAGCGTGTCAGGGTTGGGGCCATACAGGCCAAGATTGTTGCGCATCACGCCACAGGCAAATTCGGTGACGAAAGGCAGGACGAGATCAGCGCCAAGGGCACGTGTTTCGGTCAGGGCAGAAAAGGCACCAGGGGAAATGACCTCCCGTCCGTCAATCCGGCCGGCATGGGCGTAGGCATCGAACAGATGGGCGACGGCCCCAGCCGTGCCATGGCCGTTGGCAGAGGGAATTTCAATTTCGCGCCATCGGGTGGCGTTGCGATCGGCGCTTGCCCAGCGGGTCAGAAAGGCGGCGCGCGTCGCCGCATTGATCTCACCAAGGTCGGGCAAGGTTTTGGGGCGCACCAGCTCCGCCACCCGTCCGTGTTCGCTAAGGGATGTTCCGATATGGAAATCGATTTGAGAGGGGCTGGTGAACCCGTCCCGCAGGACGGTGCCGAGGCTCCTTCCGCAGATGCGCTGGACCACCGCGCCGACGAGATACCCCCAGCTGAGCGGGTGATAGCCATGAGCGGTTCCCGGGGGCCAGAGTGGGGGCTGTGCGGCGAGGGCGGCAGCACAGGCCTCGGGATCCAGCCATAGAGCCGGGTCGATCTCCTCTGCGAAGCCTGGCAAGCCGGCCTGGTGGGAGGTCAGTTCCGCAATGGTGACACGGTCTTTTCCGTATGCGGCGAAGTCGGGCCATATCTCCGCGACCGGGGTCTCATAACCGGCCGGGAGCTGATCGATCACCGAGGCGAGGACGAGGGCGGCGATGGGCTTGGTCGTGGAATAGACCGGCACCAGCGTGTCCGCGACCCAGGGTTTTGTCTGCTTGCGGTCCTGCCAGCCGCCAACAAGATCGACGACAACGTCGCCCGCAATCCGTACACAGAAGCCGGCGCCAAGTTCTGCTCCAGCTTCGAAATTGGCTTCGAATGCGGCCCGAACAGGCTCAAAACCTGCGGACACGTGACCGGATATGGGGGTGTCACTCATGTGCGGGCTCTCCCTGGGTGAGCATTTTCTCCATGATCACCCGGTGAAGGATTTCGCCTTGGCGTGCAACCGGGTCGGCTTTCAGGATGCTGAATCCCATCGCCTTGAAAGCAGGCTCTGCCATTCGGCTGGCTTCGACCTGAAGGCGACCATAGCCATTGGCGCGGGCCGTGTCCTCAATTCTGAGATACAGGGCCCGGAAAAGACCGCTTTTGCGCCAGTCCACGGCGATAAAGGCGAGGTCAATATTGCCAGAGCTTTCAAGGCTCATCATTCCGACGGGTTGATCGGCCCATTCAGCGATCCATACGGTCTGTCCGGAGAGCCTGTCGGACCAGTCGGGCCCCTGATGCGGTCTCGACAACCAGGCGTGTCTTTGTGCAGGGGTATAGGCGGTCGCGGTCTGGACCGCGTCGTACATCAGCTGACCAAGGGCATCATGGTCGGTTCTGGTCGCTTCGCGCAGATCGGGTCTTGCCGCCATATTTTAAGATCAGCAGTTGATTCGGGGCTGGAGGTCGGGCACCTGTGCCGCGAGCCTCGTTTTGCGTCAAGGAGAAGTCATGTCTGCCCATCGTCCCCGCCGGTCCTGCCTCTACATGCCAGGGGCCAATGAGCGTGCTCTGGAAAAGGCAAAGACCCTATCGGC
>CAJXMY010000113.1 GCA_913056435.1 uncultured Hyphomonadaceae bacterium
TGGGCCGTCTTGAACTGGACCATGCGATCGGAGGTTTCGCGGGTGCCGTCGGGCTCCAGTATCTCGACAAGGATCTCACGGCCTCTGGCGAGGAAGCATTCATCACGCCAACCGATACCCAAAGCCTTGGTCTTTTCCTTTACGAGGCCAGAGACTGGGAGTTCGGTCTTGGCATTGAGGGCGGCTTGCGATTTGAAGCGGTGGAACTGACGAACAGCGAGGCGGGTTCAACCGACTTCAATCTGTTCAGTGGATCCCTAGGCCTCAACCGTCACACCGCTGTGGGCCTGTTTATCGGGGGTCAGCTCTCCGTTGCTGAGCGGGCCCCAAATGAAAGCGAACTCTTCGCCTTTGGGGAACATCTGGCAACATCCCAGTTCGAGATCGGTGACCCAGGCCTTAGCAAAGAACGGGGGTTGAACCTCGAAGGGACGGCGCGCTGGCGCGGCGAACGGGGTGGCCTCGGCATCAACCTTTTCATGAGCGACTTCCAGAACTTTATCTTTCTGACGCCCGCAAACAGCCCCCCGGACGGTGTCGATGCCGATTTGCCGGTTTTCCTTTTCACACAGGAAGATGCCCGCTTCATCGGGGGCGAAGCCTATGCGGATTATCTCGTTACAGATGGCCCGTTGGGCGCAGACTGGATGCTTGAAGCAAGCTTGGATGTGGTCGACGCAGAACTGGACGACGGCGACTCCGTGCCCTTCCTGCCCCCGATGACTCTGAAAGGCAGTGCCACAGCTGATTGGGGTCCTCTGGATATAACGGTCGCTCTAATTCATGCGGCCGCCCAGAATGATCCCGGAGCAGGTCAACTGGAGACAGATGGCTACACGGCCATCGACCTCAAAGCAGGGCTCGATCTGGCCGACATGGGGCTGGCCCCCGCTGGCACCGAAGCCTTCCTAGAGGTCCAGAATGCCACGGACGAGGACATCCGATATGCCACGTCCGTTCTGAAGGATGTGCTCCCTGCCCCGGGACGCAATCTGCGCCTGGGGCTCCGGCTCGCCTTCTAGGCGGCCTCCTTGGCCCGGGTGGAAAGCTCGCTCTTCACCCGCTCAGCCAGCTGCTTCACAGTGAATGGCTTCGGCATAAAGGCGACTTCGCGATCATCGTCGAGCTGCTGGGCAATATCGCGTTCCGCATATCCCGACATGAACAAGACCTTGGCTGTTCCCAGCAGGCCACGCGCTTCCCGGATCAGGGTCGGCCCATCCATACCCGGCATGACGACATCGGACACAACGAGATCGAAACTGCCCGGCTGGTCTTCGAGGATCTCCATTGCTTCCTCTCCGTCACAGGCTTCTTCAACCTCGTAGCCCCGCGAACGTAATTGTGACGCCGCGATCGATCGAACGCCGTCTTCGTCCTCCACCAGCAGGATCCGCCCCCGGCCTGAAAAATCGACCGGCGCCGCCTCCACATCGAGGTTCTGGGGGGCCACGATTTCCGGCTCTGGAATATCCTCCGCTTTCAGGGCGGGCAGGTAAATCTGGAACACCGTGCCTTTGCCGACTTTTGAGATCGGGCAGATATACCCGTCCGATTGCTTGATGATGCCGTACACCGTCGACAGACCAAGCCCCGTACCAAGTCCCTTTGGTTTGGTTGTGAAGAACGGGTTGAAAATGTTCTGCAGATTCTCAGGCGGAATGCCGTGCCCGGTATCTTCCACCTCGATCAACAGATACTCGCCGGGCTCCACAAACCGGAAACCGTTCTTGTGAGCGTCCTTTTCGGAGGCCCGCGACGTCTTGATGGTCAGCTTGCCGCCGCGCCCGCCATCCATGAGCAAGGCATCCCGCGCATTGGTCGCCAGATTGATGATCGCCGTTTCAAGTTGGTTTTTATCCGCCTTTATCAACGGCAGATCGCGTCCGTGCACGACGTTGAAATCGATCCGCTCATCGATCAGCTGTCCCAAAAGAATCGCGAATTCCGACAAGAAATCGCCCGGCTCGAACACCTCGCGGCGGAAGGTCTGCTGCCGCGCATAAGCCAACAGCATCTGGACCAAATCCTTCGCACGAACAGAAAATTCGTGGATCTTCTTCAGGTGATCAAAGGACGGATCTCCCACCGGATGAAGCGTCATCAAATGATCATTGTTCAGGATAATTCCGGTCAGCACATTGTTGAAATCATGGGCGACCCCACCGGCCAGCTTCCCGATCGCCTGCATCTTTTCGCCCTGCGCCAGACGGGCTTCCAGCGCCTTCTGCTCGCTGATGTCAATGACATAGGCGACCGTCGGCTGTCCCCGCTGATCAAGCGTCACGAACACATTCACATGGGTCTGATCCGCATCCGCCAATTTCAACCCGACCGGCTTATCAATCGAGTCCACCAGAGCCGACCGGAGAACATCCTCGCCGTCCTCCGCGAGGAACAGGTCAATGAAGCGGGTTCCCGGCGACGCGTTCCCGCCGGCCAAATTCATCAGGGCCCGATTGGCGTCCGTGATAATCGCGCCCTCCAGAGAACTTCCCTCAATCCGGGCGGCGCCGAAGGGCGCGTCATCGAACATCGGATCCCCATCCGGCCGGGGTGGCCGGCTCGCTGACGCCGCCAGAAGACGGTTTTCACCGTCAAGGCGCGTCTGGGCATTGGCCATCACCAGAGTCCGCCCACGGGCATCCGCACCTTTGCCATGCCATGTCGTGATGGTCTGAACCGCGACTTCAACGCCGTCACGGGACCGAAGCATGATGTCCGCGCGCCCGGGAATACCCGACTTACGATCCCGCCGCAGCATCTTCACGAATTCCGGGCGCATCAGGTCATCAAGCCGAATATTCTTGACCGCCTCAGGCAATCCCAAAAGGTCCCTCAGCCAGGCATTGGCATAGCTGATGGTCCCATCCGCCCCGGACGCGAAAAACCCCATAGGTGCGTCTTCAACATACAGAGCGCGCATATCCGCTGCGTCGGAGATCTGCTCCGAGCCGGTGATCCGGCGAAGTCGCCACAGGACCCTGTTGCCGCGCAGGGGCGCGACGCTGGCCTCAAACTGCATCGGCAGGGACTCATGTCCCAGTGTCATTGGCGGCAGCGTCTCACGGCGCGCCTCGCCGGCCTTTGCGGCTTTGGACAAACGGAAAACCGGCGCCGCCAATCCGGGGACAGCCCCGAAAATCCGGTCCACAGAAACCGGGCTGGACCGATCACCCTGTCCAATCAGGGCCATCTCCGTCAGCTCGGCATAGATCGAATTGGCCACCAGAGGCGCGCCCCCCTGATCGGTAACCAGAACAGCCTCATCCATCGCTTCGATCCATGAAAAGCGAGGCGTTGTCGGCTGCATCGAGGCCGCCAACGCACCTCGTTCCGGGAACAGCCCCATTCGACGACCTGCGCCCCGGATGATCCAAAGCAAGAACACCATGCCGCCTGCCGCCATGGCTATCAGCAGGATGATACCCATCGCGCCCCCGGCGCCGGGCCAGGCGACGGTGGCACTGGCCGCGCCCACCGCGAGAAGCAAACAGCACCAAAAGGCCATTTGCAGCCAATCCGGCTGGTTGCGGTGAACGTCCTGTTGTCCTGTATCCCCGGGGGTCTCGGCCGTCATTCTGCCTCTCCAGACGCGTCTGCGCGCGCCACTTTATGATTCGTTCGCCAGTTTAGCAGGCCAGCGATGGCTCACCTATGCTACACATCCCAAACTTAATATTAGGGCGCGAATGGTTAACCAATCGAGAAATTGTCGCCCGATTCGCGGGCGCTGTAGGCGGGGAATCCACAGCAGATTCGGCATTTCCAGAAGACGCGGTCGCCCCCGCGTGCCGAGGTCGACATGCTTCGCAGCGAGTCAGGAGCCTGAGTTCAGAACAGAACGCCGCGCGGACGCGATGCGGACCGCCATCTGCTTGCCCTTGCGCCCCAGCTGGCCCTCAAAAACAACCTCACCTGTTCGGCCGCCATTGAGCACTTCCACCGGTTGATCTGGAGGCAGCCCCAGAACGAGGGTTGCGCCCGCCTTGAGCTCCGTGAGACGGCTCAACGGCACAGACAGACGCGCTATTCGCGCGGTCACAAGGGCCGTGAGGGGAACTTCTGAGCGCCGCAACGCCAGTCCATCTTTCCGTAAGAGGGGAAGCTGGGCACTGATCACCGCAATCTCGGAGCGAAATTCAGAGGCCTCAACCCCGAATTCAGCGACACACACCGCCCCTTGGGGCAATGTGCTGACCACATAGGGCACGTCAGTCTCGATCGACTGCAGTGAAACACCATCGCCAAGGGCCGCGCCCAGAGGTGCAATGAGCTGCTCCAGAAGGGCACAATCTATGGCGCTGAGGCGCCAGACCTCGCCAGAGCGTCCGGTCGACCCACTGGCGCCACATGCCCTGGCAATGAGTGTATCCGCCAGGGTGCCCGGGAGACAAACCAAGGTCGTCACATTCAATTCACTGGTGCCGAAACACGCGATGGCGGCTGTTTTCCCCCGCATCAGGCCCGGCAGAGCCCGCGTCTCCGTCTGCGCGACCTCGTCGAGGACGATGGCGGCCTTGAGGCCGGTGTTTCGTCCAAATGCCAGGGCCAGACGGGCGGCAAGCTCTCCGGCCTGCCGACGCGTGTCCTGCTCAACGGGATCAAGGACCTGGGCGTCTAATGGGGGGATGACTCTTGGTTCAACCTGTGCCGGCGGTACCGCACGGCCAATATGATCGGGCAAGTCGGGGCGCAACAGAGCCGCAATCTCGGCCTTTGTCAGAACCCCCCGGGCGGTCGGGAGGGGACGGTCATCTTCTGACGGATCGACGGCCCCGGACGCCTGCTCCTGACGAGCGGCCTCCCAAGCAGGACGTTGCCTTGCCGTATGACTCATCCGTTTTTTCCAGCTTTTTCTGCTTGTGCCGACTCATCGGGCAACACGGTTAACGAAGAGTTAGGATTTGATCTGTCCGGCGCCCCGGAAGCCGCGGTCAGTCGTCGCGAACAATCCGCTCATTACGTTCGTGACGTTCCTGCGCCTCCAAGCTCAGCGTCGCCGTGGGACGGGCCTGCAGGCGCCCCAGTCCGATCGGCTCGCCGGTCTCGTCGCAGTAACCGTAGGTTCCCTCATCGATCCGACGCAGGGCCGCATCAATCTTTGAAATCAATTTCCGCTGCCGATCACGGGTCCGCAATTCCAGCGCCTTGTCGCTTTCTGCCGACGCCCGGTCCACGAGATCGGGATGGTTGTCCGATTCGGACTGCAAATTGGTGATCGTGGTCTTGGCCCCGCTGAGGATCTCGTTCTTCCAGTCTTCCAGCTTGGCCCGGAAGTAGGCCTTCTGGCGCGGATTCATGAAATCCTCGTCCTTTGAGGGCGTGTAGCCTTCCAGATCGATATCCGACATATTCGCAACCTCCGCTGTGTTTCGGGCGCCTATACTGTGGCTTGTCGCAATCGGCAATCATCTACCCTGATAACGAGCAGGCAAAAACATTCCGCAATTAGAGTGGGTATCTAGCATGCTGTTTGCATAACACCGGAAATCCCCTCTTGATTTGGCACACCGGTTTGTGCGCTTAATGTTGCGGGGCGTTTGGTGGCGTAGACTGTATGAGGCGGAGATGAGCTCCAGATGGAGACAGCGCGAAGCGCGACGGGCTTCGACCTGGCGCCAGTCGCTGTTGTTCAACAGCCTGCTGCTCCTGCTCCCAGTGTTCGCAGCCGAGATCGTCACGGAAGCCTTCAGCGCCGATCTGGCCTCGCAAATGAACAGCCCCATCGCGCAGATCGAAACACGGGACCAGATCCGTGAAGCGCTCGGCGAGCTCATTCCCGGTTCCGAGGACAAGCGCGAGGCCTGGGCCGCACGGGTTTCAGAAACGTTGAACGAGGGCAACTTTCCGGCGGCGAGAGGATATCTTCTGGCCGCGCCCTACATGCTGGACGAGCAGAAGGCCCGATCCGTTCAGGCCGCGGCCGAATCGGACACCGCGGGAACCCAGGAACAGCGATATGCCCGGGCCGCACTGATTTTTCTGCCCGATGACGTCCGGGCCACCTATCAACGCGTCGTGACCCCACCCACCGCCGCCGAACCGGCCACCTCGGCCGGCTCGCTGCCTGCCCGTCAGGAGACGGATACGGAGGGGGGGACGGCACCCGCCCAACCGGTCAGCGGCCCTGAGACCATGTCCCCCCGGGATCCTCTGAAGACCGGGCAGATCCTGTCTCTGATCGGTCGAACCGAAGACCTGACGCGTCGCAGCCAGCTCTGGCTCGCTGACGAGCCCGTGGATACGTTCACGCTGCGCCTGCGTGGGTTGGGTCTGGTTCTTCAGGAAGACGGATCGTCCAGCGCAGATCAATTCGCCGCCGCCGCCTCAGTCATCGCTGCCGGTCACCGCGCAAACCGGCTCGAGGATCGCTTTTCCGACTATATCAGCGGCCGCGTGGAAGAGGCGCTCCCTGAGGCGCCACTGCGGGACAGTCTGGCTTCAGCTCTGGAAACCACCCAGACCATGGAAGGTTATGCGGCGCCAGTCCTTGCGGCCTTCCGGGATAATATCGAGCCCGAAGCGCTTCTGAGGTTGAGCCGGGACATGGAAACAATTGCCGATATCTCATCGCGGGTATCCCCGTCGGGTGCATTAAGCGTCCTGGAGCAGGTCGCCACGCCGGAGGATATGCGCCGGGCCAAGCTGGTTACCCTGGCCGGCGGGGAACTGTCTGTCGCCCTGAGCCGGGAGATTGGGCAGGACGTGCTTGGGCTAGCCCAGATCGGAGTCAAGTGGACCCTGCTTCTGACCTTTCAGATTATGGCGCTTGCCGCCATTGGCATGGCGATTTTTTGGACCACGCTGTCGGCCTTTGCACAGGCGCAAACCATGCAATTGCGCGCCGGATTTCGCTAGGCGAGGCCGAACGCCCCTTTGATCCCATCGATCAGGAGCTGGACCGACAAGGCCGCCAGAATAACGCCAAAGATCCGGGTGATGGCCCCGGCCACGCTGTCGCCCATGGCCTTGACCAGAGGTCCCGCCAGAAGGAAGACCGCGAGGCAAATCGCCATGTTTAGCGCGATGGCCGACAAGACGATGCTCTGGCTCAGCCAGTCGTC
>CAJXMY010000114.1 GCA_913056435.1 uncultured Hyphomonadaceae bacterium
GCGAATCAAAGCGGGGGTGTCGAGCCCGGGCATCAGTGTGTCGAGCTGCTCAAAGGTGGCGCCGGGCTGGCCAATGTCCTGACCGTCGCGCGTATCGATGAAAATGGCGCCGCCCGCCCGCATGTAGGCGTTGAGTCGATCTATCGCGAGTTCGGAGAGAGGTTCGGGTCTGTCCGGGATGCCGATGAAGATCATGGGATAGACATCCAGCGCATCGGTCTCCGGATCGATGGCATGGGGCTGATCCGGTTCGACGCTCGACCGGCGGTACAGAACCGTGCTGAGCCCCTGCAGGCCCATCCGTAAGGTGTCATTCAGGCGGGAGTCATCCGTCTCAACATAGGCCAGACGCATTTTCAGGGCGGCGTCCATCTCCTTGCTCGATGGGTCTCGCTGCGCGTCTGCAGGGCCCGGCGAGATCGTCGCAACCAGAATGAGAGGCAGAAAGATAATCCCAAGGCGGGGTGTGCCGGTCCTAAAGGCTGGTAGGCGGTTGCTTAGTTTTAGCGCCAGAACCACATCGAGGAGGATGAGGGCCAGAAAAAGGCTCAGCAGGAGGCCCGCCAGATGCGTGCTGCGGCTGGCCGCGTCCCCCAGAAGCCGGGCCGACTCTCGCCAGTCTGTGACCCGCCGGGGCTGGGCATTGCGGCCAATATTGACGGCGCGTGTCCCGGCGGGACCCTGATAAAGACCGGGTGGGTGCTGGCTTGACGGCGTCAGCGTGGCAAAGTCCTGCGCATCAAGCGGGGTTGAAGATGGCAGGGGCGGACCGAGACGACCGCGCCCGTCAAGCGCCAGAACAGGTGTGTAGAGACCGTCATCATCCGCAACGGCTTCGCCCCGGCCAGCCGCGATAGACCGTCTCAGCATGTCCACGAAGAGCCCGGAATAGGGCAGTGTTGACCAGTCCGGCCCGGCGGTCACATGAAACAGAATCAGCATTCCCTGTCCGCGCCGTTCCGCCGTCACAAGGGGACTTCCATCCGCAAGTCGCGCCCAGGTGCGCTGGGCCAGTTCCGGACCCGGACGGGCCAGCACTTGCTGCTGGATCGTGACATTGGCGGGCGGCACAAGGCCGGAGAAGGGCGATGCTTCCGGGAAGCTACCAAGAGGCTGTGGGTCTTCCCACGTCAGCGTGCCGCCGATGGCGCGGGAGGCGCGCCGAAGGGGCGTGGGGACCAGATCGTCGCTTTGTGCAGCCAGCCTTGGCCCTGCAAACCGGATCAAGGCGCCACCCGCTTCAATCCAGCGGGTCAGAGCGTCTCTCTGGGGCGGACTGATTTGACCAATATCGGTCAGGACAATGGCGTCGGGATTGTCTTCCACCAGTTCGTTCAACGCGCCCTCACGAATGGTGGCGAAAGGGGACAGGGCTCTGCGGACATAGTGCAGGTCGGACAGGAGAGGCTGAGCTGTTCGGTCACCGGAGGCGAGACCGACGCGACGGGACCGGTCATTGCTGTCCCAGAGCCAGACTGTGCCGGCGCTGTTCGTGCCAGTTAACCGAAAACTGGTAATTCGACTGAGCGCGGCCGATGGCAGCTGGAAGCGGGCGGTTGTCATATCGTCCGTCGTCTCGAAGTCCGCTTCTGTTGTCGCGAGGGCGGATTGGTCCGCGGTGAGCGCGGAGACAAAAAAAGTGGAGGCGTTGTCCGTCTCCGCCCGGCGAAGCGTCAGGTTCAATCCGTCCGCCGTCAGCGCCAGATCTGTGATCGCAACGACGCCGCGGGGAGGTGCTGCGAAAATGCTCAAGGGAGCGAGCTGGGACAGCGCGTCGGCGAATGCCCGTTGTCCGGGGCGCTCAAGTCCGTCGGTCAGCCAGAGAATTCTGCCGGGCTTCAGGTCGGCGCTTTGAAGGCGGTCGAGGGCGTCGGTTGTGTCCACCGCCCAAGAGACCGGCTGGAGAGATCTGAGCCGGGTATCGAGTTGCTGCCGGGACAGGCGTTCAGCAGGATCGGATTGAAGCGGCAAGGGGGCCGTGAGCAGGAGGTGCGCCGGAGTATCCCGCGGGGATCCGTCGAGCGCCGAACGGGCGGCGTCCATCAGCTCTCCCCATCTTGGTGCTGATGTCCAGCCATTATCGACCACGATCAGAACCGGCCCCTCGGGGGACGGCCCACTCACGGCTCCCGGCGCATAGACTGGCAGGGACAAACCGAGACACGCCACAGCGGCGGCCAGCATCCGGATCAGCAAAACCCACCAGGGCGTTCGGGCCGGCGTTTCCTCCTTGGCGCTGATGCCGTCCAAAAGGCGCAGGGACGGGAGCACGACGGACCGGGGTGAGGGCGGCGTTGAGCGCAGAACCAGCCAGATCACCGGAAGGGACAGCAGTCCGATAAGAGCGAGCGGTGCGCCAATCAGAAAGGGTCCGAGTGTCACGGGCGGACTCCGAACTGGCTCATTTGGCGCTGCATCGCTGCGGCGGCCGGCAGGGCCGGCTGGTCTGTTGTGTGGCAGATCACGCCCCAGCCAATCTGTGTCGCAAAGCTCGTCAGGTCTGACCGGTTCTGCGCCAGCCGCTCCAGATAGGCCGCCTGCAGTGTCTCGGCGCGCCCGACAATGCGGTTCTCCGTCTGCCCGGGTCGCGAAAACCGGGTCCGCCCGGCAAAGGGAAAGGTTTCCTCGACCGGATCGGAGACCGCCAGGAAAAGACCCTGCGGGCACTTGCGCAACAGGGGTGTCAGCCGCGTCTTCCACGCGGACAATGGAGCGTAAAAATCACTGGCGATCACCGCGACCGCCGTGCCGCTTGGCGGCCGCGGGGTCTGAGGGGACGTGTCCGTCAGCAGGCGGGCAAGGTGTTCAGGGGCGGTGTGACCGAGCCGGGGGCGTTGGGCCCCGGACAGGCCACCAATCCTCTCACCATGGCGCGCCAGGCTGATTCCCAGTGCAAGGGACAAGACACTGGCCCTGAAAGCCTTGGTGGGGCGAGACGGCGCACTTGACCAATGAAAACCCGGATCAGGGTCCACCCAGAACAGGACCGTCCGTGGCGTTTCAAGCTCTGATTCCCGGACAAACAGATCATCCCCGCGCGCTGATCGCCGCCAGTCCACCTGATCGGCTCCGTCAGTCTGGGCATACCGTCTGTATTGCCAGAACTGCTCTCCGGATCCGGCCCGGCGGCGACCCGCTGCACCGGGATGCAGGATCTGGGCGGCCTTCGCGCTCAGATCGGGATCCTCCAGTTGCCGGGCAATCAGTTCTGCTTCTGTGCGCAGGGAACTCGGATCATCTATGAGGGGCTCTGCTTCAGGCATCAGACGGACAACCCATGACCGGTCAGGCCGCGTTGGTGACGAGTGAGTTAATGAGGCCGGACAGGGAGGGCGCATCCCCTACGGGATCGTATTTCAGTCCCATGCGATGGCCGAGACAGGGTTCGGCGAGGGCCTCGACATCCTCGAGGCTGGGCGCCATCCGGGCACGCAGCAATGCCCGGGCGCGGCAGGCCAGCATGAGCGCCTGTCCGGCACGCGGACTTGGTCCCCAGTCGACAACCCGGCGAACCACCGGGTCGGTTGACTGCTCCGGGCGGGCCTGACGCACAATCGCGAGGATACGGTCCAGGACGGCTTCTCCAACGGGCATCTGGCGGACGATTTTCTGAAGGTGCTGCAGTTCCCCGGGCTCGAGGGCAGATTGGACCTGATGGGCTTGTGTTCCGGTTGTTTCAATAAGGATCCGCCGTTCGGTTTCGAGCGCTGGATAGGTCACATCAATTTTCAAAAGAAACCGGTCGAGCTGAGCTTCAGGCAGGGGGTAGGTGCCCTCCTGTTCGATAGGGTTCTGAGTGGCCAGGACGTGAAACGGTTCTGGAAGATCATAGCGCTGACCAGCGACAGTGACATGGTGTTCCTGCATGGCCTGGAGAAGGGCCGACTGGGTTCGCGGCGATGCGCGGTTGATTTCATCGGCCATGAGCAGGCTGGTAAAGATTGGCCCCTTGATGAACCGGAAGGCTCGCTGGCCGTCCTGGCCTGTATCGAGGACCTCCGAACCCAGAATATCACCGGGCATGAGATCCGGCGTGAACTGGACCCTGGCGGTATCCAGTCCCAGGGCCGTTCCCAGTGAGTCGACCAGCCGCGTTTTTGCCAGACCGGGGGCGCCGATCAGCAGTGCGTGACCGCCCGCAAGAACGGCACAAAGGGCCTGTTCGACCACGGCATCCTGCCCGAAAACAGCTTTCCCGATTTCAGTCTTGACCCTGGCAAGGGTCTCGCTCGCCCGGTCCATGTCGGGGATGGTCGACTTGTTTTCGTCTGCCATGGTTTCTCCGTCTTCACTCCAAGCCTGCTTCGACTTACCTGTAGTCAAGATCATGGCGGAGAACCAAATGAATTCAAATGGCAATCCTGTCATTTCCCTCGAACAAGTTCTGCGGGACATTGCGCCCAAGGGCCTGAACGGTCCGTTGCCGCCGGTGGAGCTTTGGAATCCGACCCAGTGTAGCGATATTGACATGGAGATCCGTGCGGATGGAAGCTGGTGGCATGAAGGGCGCCGGATCGAACGCGAAAGGCTGGTCAAACTGTTCTCGCGTATTTTGCGCAAGGATCCGGATGGCCAAACCTATCTGGTCACGCCCTATGAGAAGGTGATCGTTCATGTTTCGGATGCCCCCTTCATTGCGATCCGCGTTGATCGATTGGGCGAGCCGGGGCCTGATCAGGAGCTCGCCTTCACAACCAATCTGGGTGAGCTTGTCCTCGCCGGCCCCGATCGGCCCTTGAGAATCCTGGTGGACCCGCAGACACAACAACCCTCGCCCTATATTGGCGTTCGCGGCCGTCTGGATGCAAGGCTCACGCGCCCGACCTACTATGATCTGGCGGAGATGGCGGAGCCCGCGCCAGAGGCGCCGGAGACCTATGGAGTGTGGTCAAAAGGGGTCTTCTTTCCGGTGGGCTCGCTGGTCGCATGACGTTTTCAACACTTGATGACTTTGTTTCGAGGGCGCTGGACCGTCTGGACCCGGTGACCGGGCAGCCCCAGCTGCCTGAAGGCGGCGACCTTGATCTTGTCGCCGAACATGACCGAGATCAGATCCGGTCGGCGGCCGTGCTGATCCCGCTGATTCCGCGGGACACCGGACCGACAGCCTTGTTCACCAGGCGCCCGGACACGATGGCGGCCCATCCTGGGCAGGTCGCCTTTCCCGGCGGCAAGGTGGATGAGTCCGACGCTGACGAGGTTGGGGCGGCCCTCAGGGAGGCGAAGGAAGAGGTCGGCGTTGACCCGGACCGGGTTAAGCTGATTGCGCGATCAGCCCCGTATTTCACCGGGTCAGCCTTTCGCATCACGCCGGTGATCGGACTCCTTCCCGCCGACTTCCGACCCGTACCTGATCCTGGCGAGGTTGCCGAAGTGTTCGAGACCCCGTTATCTTTCCTGTTCGACAAGTCCAATTACCGGACGGGTCAGGCGCATTGGCTTGGACGGCAACGCCGGTATACTGAGATGCCCTGGCAGGGCTATCGGATCTGGGGCGTCACGGCCGGGATTGTCCGCGTCCTGTACGACCGGCTTTATGAAGAGGAGATCTGAGCAGTGGCCACACGGATTCTGTTTCAACTTGTTTTCTTCCTGCTGCCCTTTCTGGCCTTCGGTCTCTACAGGCTGGCTCTGGCGGAGGCCGCGCAGGAGGGGCGCAAACCGTGGCCGATCAAGGGGCTGTTCGGCCTCGGACTGGTTCTGGCCGTTGGATCATGGCTGGCCTTTATCCTGATCGACCGCACCGATGGCGGTTATTGCTACACGCCCAGCCAGCTTGTCGATGGCCAGATCATTCCGGGCGAACGCTATCCCTGCGAACGCGATCTCTCCCAGATTGGGCAGCCCCGCAGCAGCGACCCCGGCGGGAGACCCGTGGGGGTCGGTCTCGATGATCCGGAAACGCCGTATGACGGGACCAACCGGCCGGAATGACCGATCGGATTTCTGGCGCGTGGCTTCAGGACCCACGAACGATCCGGGTCATGGCGGCTTTGGAGGCGGCACGTCCCGGCGGGGCCCGGTTCGTCGGGGGATGCGTGCGCAATGCGCTATTGGGGCGACCCGTCGATGATGTGGATATCGCCACCCAGCTCAAACCGGAGCAGACCCTCGATGCGCTCAAGGCGGCGGGGATCCGGGCCATTCCGACCGGGATCGATCATGGAACCATCACGGCGCTGGTCGACGGTCAGGCATTCGAGATCACCTCGCTGCGCAAGGATGTGGAGACAGACGGGCGTCGTGCGGTCGTCACCTTCACCGAGGATTGGCGGGAAGATGCCTGCAGACGGGATTTCCGACTCTGTGGTCAGCTTCAGCCGGGCAGCGCAGGAAGTGGTTGTGGTGGTCTGCGACGAGCCGGCTTCACTGACAGACGCCTACGCGTTGATGAAGGTGATGCGCAATGAGCGGGGCGTGCGGCGTTTCGAGATCCTTGCCAACCAGATTGACAACACCGCACAGGGTCGGCGGGTCTATGATCGGCTGACCACGGTCACCGATAAATACCTCGATGTTGAGTTGGGGTATCTGGGGGGTATCCCGTCAGATGCCTATCTGCGTCGCGCGGTGCAGGAGCGAGTGGCACTGGTCAGTGCCTATCCCCGCTCGCCAGCTGCGGTGGCGATCCGGGATGCCGGTCGTCGCCTCACCCGAAACGTGCACGATGGCACGGCGCCCGGTATGGGTTTCTTCGTCGAACAGCTGTTGCGGCAGCCCAGTGTCTCCCAGCACTAGCGCCAAGCTGTCGGAGTATGGCGCCTGCGGCGCCATGCAGGGGGATGCCCTGGTCTGCGGGGGCATCGTTCTCGGCCAGGGCCGCAGCCGGACTGCCGGCGGTCATAAGCAGGACCAGGACGAAACGGGCGGTGGCGGCTAGGTTCATCTGCGTCTGCGGCTCCAGGATTACTGTTGTATCGGTGTGGATCAGGC
>CAJXMY010000115.1 GCA_913056435.1 uncultured Hyphomonadaceae bacterium
GATCCGCTGGATGTTCCCCATCATGTCCTGATTGCAGAGGGAAACTGGACCAGCTGCCTGACCTGCCATGACTTCCATGGCAACCATCTCGCCGTGCCCCCAGCGCAGATGTCCGACGCACATCCGCTGGAGTCCATCGCCTTGTATTTTGACACCGGCCCAGACCCCTATGGCGCCCGGAAATTCATCGCCGAGAACACGCCCAAGCCGCAGACCGGAGACCCTGAATGACTTTTGCCCGCCTTCTCCTCATCCTCGGGCTCCTGATCGCCGCCATCTATCTGTTTGTTCAGGCCCCTGCGCCTTTACCGGATGGACCAGATCCGGCCAGGGACGGAACCCGGGTTTCGGCCCTGTCTATCTTTGACGCCGCGAACACGATCAATGCGGAAGCTCGTAAAATTTACACCCGGGACGTCGTCAGTGCGGGGATGGAGGCGGGCCTCGCCTTTGGCGAAGACTGGGAAGAAGCCGGCGTCGATAAGGGGCCCTTACCGGCCCTCTTCCTCAGAAAGGTCGCCTTTCATCTGGAGGCTAAGCCCGAGCGGCTGGGGCTCTTTCTCGGCTCGGATCGTCCGATCAATCCTTCAAATCTCTTCTCAGGTCCGCAAGGCGATCATTTTGCTGCCATGATGGTGGATGGCGCGCCGAAATATTTCTCCGGCCCCGGCTTTGGGGAGGCCGCGATGTTCGCAGACTATGCCGTCGTCCAGGGCTGCGTGACCTGTCACAATGACCACGAAGACTCCCCAGAACAGAACTGGCAACTCGGCGACCTTATGGGGGCGACCACCTGGACCTATCCCGACGCCAGTGTTCCGATCGAGGAATATCTGGAGGTCCTTGAGGCGGTCTATGCCGCGGTTGATCTCGCTTACAGGGATTATGTCCGGAAAACGCAGAGCTTCGGCCGTCCCCCTGCCCTCGGTCCCACCTGGCCGGACCCAGGCGAGTACCGTATCCCTGATCCCGACACCTTCATGGCCGCCGTTCGGGAAGCCAGTGCGACGAGCACCCTTTCCCACATCCTTTCGGCCTTGCCTGACCCGTCAGCCCTCCCAAACGGGTCACCATGATCCGGCTTCGACATACACGTTTGCAGCCGTATGTGAGGCTTGGTCTGGTGGCCCTGGGCTTTGGCATCCCCTTTGTCGCCCTTGGTGTCCGTGAAACCTATACCCGCATCGACGGCGATGATCTGGTCTGGCAGACGCTGACCGGCGCCCTGCTTCTGGCGCTGCTGGTCTACCAGTGGCGTCTCCTGCTGAATCGGGCGCTTCTCCCGGGCCGGCCGCATATGACGCTATTCAGGGTCCATCGCTATACCGGCGTGGCGTGCGTTCTGCTCTACATCCTGCATGCGGTCAGCCTGGGCTATTCCCTGACCAGCTGGATAAGTCTGGCATTTTTTGTTAGCGCCGTGACCGGAATGATGAACCGGCAGGTGATGAACTACACGTCAAAACCGGTTTATTATGCCTGGTATACGCTGCATCTGGCCAGCTCGGTTCTCCTCGCACCCCTGATCGTGGTGCATATCTGGATGGCTCTGGCATATCATTGAGTGCCTGCCATTTCGGGACCCAACCCCGCACGGACGGCCACCCTCTAAAAAGGAAATATCAGACCAGACAGGGCACCGGCAAAGAAATAGGCCGCCCCGACCGTTAGAACGGCACTCAGCCCAGCCCGGAGCCTGTGCCGGAAACCGGTCCAGAGCCTGCTGACCAGCGCCAAGCCCGCCAGCACCAGCCCGATCACGAAAATCTGACCGGCTTCGACACCCAGATTGAAAAAGAAAAGCGCCGGCAAGAGCTGGTCAGTGGGCATGCCGGTCTCCGACAAGGCCCCGGCAAAACCAAATCCATGAAGCAGTCCAAAGCCGAAAGCGATCAGCTCAGGATGGCGAATGGCCACCGGGCTGCGTCGGGCCGCCGGACGGGACAACTCATAAGCCAGATAGAGCACCGATAAGGCGATCCCGGCCTCCACCGGAGCCGATGGCAGGTAGACGAGGCCCGTCACCGACAAGGCAAGGGTCAGCGAGTGGGCAATGGTGAAAGTCGTGGCCACGGCCAGCAGCCGGACAAATCGAGGCACCAGCAGGAGCAGCCCTATGACAAACAGGACATGGTCCAATCCACCGAGCATGTGGTGCAGGCCGATCTCCAGGAAAGCGATGGTGGGCCGGTCTCTGTCGCCTCCCCACACAAAGTCCGGCCTCTGGGCATTCAGCAGAAGGCTTTGCGTGGTTCCCTCGCTGTCCGACAGGACAACGTAAACATCTGTCAGGCTTCTACGTAACCCGTCGACCTGAATTCGGCTACCCTTCAGGCCATCGGGACAGAAGACCGTGAAGTGCTGGGTGAGATAGGCCTCCATGCGGCGCAGAACCCCATCCGGAGAAACCTCGCAGGTGGTCGGAAAGCCGGGCCGCAGGTCCAGCCCTGCCATCCTGTTCTCGCTGAGTGCAACGATGGGCTGACGGAGCCGAAGGTTCAGATCGGTGGATGAGGTCTGCTCAAGTTCCATATAGGCCGGGCGAACTTCATGGGCGTGCCCAAGCGGCAGGCTGATCAGACAGGCCAGGAAAACGAGAAAGCCTTTCATGGCCGCGCTCGGTCGACCGTCACCTCATAGCGCCGGGCCAGCCGATCATAGGCCTCGGCCTCTGCCACAGCACGTTCAGACGCGGTGAAATCTTCGATCAGCGTCGCCCCAAGCTCGGCGCGGCTGAGCGGGGCCTCGGGCTCGTAAGTCAGGGCACGCACCAGATGCCATCCATAGGCGGATTGGATCGGCCCCCACCAGCCGGATTGGGACCGCGCATCAAACAGGGCCGCGGCAAATCCGGGGCCGAACAGCTCGGCGAGGGCCGGCTGGGGCCGTGGTGCGTATTCTCTGGCCAGCATGAACGCCTCCCCCATCCCCCGCCAGGCTTCCGACGTGGGCGATTCCCTGAGCGCGTTCCGGAGACGGTCGACCTCAACGGGTGCGGGCGGATCGCCAGACCCCAGATATATATGTCGGAACCCTATCCGGGCCGGGCGCACATACCGGTCCCTCGTGGCCTCATAATACCGGTCAAGCGCAACATCGGTGATCACAGGTTCGGGCAGGCCATCCTGGAGAAGGAGTTCCATTTTCTGGGCCAGCCGTCGCCGCAGAATAACGTCGCCCTGATCCAGCCCGAGCCGCCGAGCCTCCCGGACCAGAATTTCTTCCCTCGCATGAAAAGCAATCAGGGCCTCCAGCTCGTCCGCCGACGGCGATCGTCCGGCCTGAAGCTCATAGCGCCCCTCCAGCATGGCCAGATCGGCCTGATTGATATGGATGCGGTCCGTTTGGCGGCTGTTCAGCATGTCGATTCCGAAGAAAGCGAGTCCGACCAGAGCAAACACTGTAAATCGGTCCGTCAGGAGACCGCGCAATCTGTCCAGCATGTCCGCGACTCCTCAGCCCGCAAGCTCCCTCAGGCCGGCGCGTACCAGATTGGCGAGGACCAGGCCCGTTCCTGAATGGCCGGCGCAACATCATATCGTGGCTCCACGCCCTCCCGAATAGAATCCCATGTCGACCAGCGGCAAGTGGGGTTCTGAAGCACACGCACATAGTAGAAGGCGGACTGATCAGCCTGGAATTCAGGATCCTGCCACGCAGCCTTCAATTCATCTGCGCCCACACCGTCAGTGATTTTACAAGTCTGCAGATCGACGCCCGCGCCATTGTCCGGACATCTCCGGGTGACGGGATCGACCTCAAGACCATCGGAACAGACGACGTCAAAGACCTTTTCCTCTGTGGTTCCGTCCGGGGTGACCCACCCCTTGACGATTTGCACCCGCTGCAATGGCGCCTCCAGAGGATCGCGAAGGGCCCACACCATGAAGGTTGGGGCCGGACTTTCCGTGGATCCGTAAAGATCACCGCCCATGGGGACGCCGCGCTCATAGGCAGCGCTGAGGAAAGAGGGATCCGTCATGTCCAGACCGGACAGCTCCGGGCCCGCGAAGAAGCGCATCCGGATCCGCGGTCCGGTGGTCGCAAAGGTTTCCTTGCGGCGCATGGCATCGAACAGGGCCTCACGTGTGTTCTCCTCGGCCCAGACACCCGCAAGTCCCGAGGCGCCCCAGGTGTGATAATAGGTGTCGCGATAGGTCCGCCCGGATCCATCCTGTGTCCGGATGGTCGCCGGCGCTTCTGCTTCCCCGTCGGCCACGCTGACGCCGGCATTGCCCCCACCGCCGGGAACCGATCCCCTCAGATTGGGTTCAGCATCAAGGAGACCGACCTTAGACCAGTAATTATCCTCCTCGAAAGCACCGGCGCCCGTGTGGGAGTCGCTGGCCCCAATCAGGCCGAATTTATAGGGGTTCCCGGCACCCGACTCCGCCAGTTCCAAACCGCGCCGATAGGCGTCTCTGACATAGCTGCCCTCGACGGCGCTGATGATGTTGGTCGCAATCTTGTACGGCATGATCTCAAAGCCGGCCCATTCATCATTGGGAGAGAGGCCGGGATGGGTTTCTGAGGTGCCCTTGACCTGGGTGACCTCTACAATGGGCTCGTTGCGCATGCGCGTCTGCGCATAAGCGGGGTCGATGGGCGCGCCTTCATAATAGGTCCGTTGAAACATCCGTCCCCCGGAGCCATTGGAATTATGGGGGATGGCAATGGAATCCATTCCGGCGTCCCGCCAGTCGTCCATCTTGGCCCACAAGTCTTCCGGATTGGGGGAGTCCATTCTCGAGAACGGGGCCAGAGGCGCCTTGTCACCCCGGAAGATGACATTGCGGTGCAGATTGTCCCGGACACCCCCCGCAGACGTATATTCGTACGCGATAAAGGTGGTAAACCGCCCCGGATCATTGTGCCGGTTGGCCGCCGCCACAATGTCGGCCCAGGCGCTCTCCACCACGCTCTGGTTGAGATATTGCCGCGTGCCGTCCGCGCCGGCCAGATAGGGCATCATGTCCACAAACATGCTGCGGCGGTCATCAACCGTTTCGACCGACCGCATCTGAGGCGCCATGGGGTGTTCGAAGGCCGGCGAGCCCGGCTCCGTCATGGCCGGCAGCATGCCCAGATACATGCCGTGATCTGTGACCCCCTGGAAATCCAGCGGGCGATCAAGCTTCATTTCAAAGCCAGCCGGATGCTGCAGTGGTTCCCCTTTGGCGAAGGCATAGGAGTCGTCTGGCGTGGCCACCGTGCCAAAGGCGAAGGCGTCGAAGGAATAGCGGGTGTGAACATGCAGTTCCCCGAAATAGGCATTCCGGGTTGGGTTGGCTGCATCCTGTGATCCTGACAGCTTGTCTGCCGCAGAAGCCGACGCGGTGTCCGCGGCCTGTTGACCCGGTTCATCGGGCGCGGTGCAGGCGCCCAGGCCCAGCGCAAAAAGAAACGGAACCGTACTGCTCACCAAAAGCCGCCTGAATGCCATAGCCGTTCTCCCCTCTTGACCCTTTCATGCCGTCCCCGGCGGGCCTTATTCCAAGTTTATGAGACCGAAGTGGTCTCCTTTTGGCAACGCTAGCGCCACATTCGCGGAAAGTCCAACCTGAACGCGGATCCCGGCTCAAGGGGACAAGCCCGGCCGGAAACTGCGGTCAACATATGGAAAAATATGGTACGCCCAACAGGATTCGAACCTGTGACCTACTGATTAAAAGTCAGTTGCTCTACCAACTGAGCTATGGGCGCGCCGAAGTCGCTCAACTAGAGGATGCGGCGAGTCAGGTCAACGGTCTTTTCCCACCCCTCTGTGCCCTGCCCTCTTGCAAAGATTTCTCAGACCGGGTTCTTATGATTTATGAATTATTCCCTTCTCCTTTCCGGCGCTGTCCTCTTGATGATGAGCGGCTGCGCATCGTCGCCAGACCGCACCCAGACCGCCGGGTCCGACACGGCGTCCAGCTCGTCCTCCGGTGGCGTGGTTGAACGGACCTCGCGTGGGCTCCCGGATGCCGCGGCCTCTCCGCTGAACGATCTCAATCTCCGGAGGGAGTCCATTCCGGACCTGTTGAGGGCCATCGACAATCCCTACCATGTCGATCCTGGGATTTCCTGTGACGACATCAAGGGGCAGGTCACCGCCCTCGACGAGCTTCTCGGACGGGATTTTGACATTCCGCCCCCCGATCCCGCCAGCTTGAGCGAACGAGCAGCCGAGGGGGCCTCCACGGCTTTTCTCGATACCATCTCTTCTACAGCTTCAAGCGTGATCCCACTTCGGGGCGTGGTCCGGAATGTGTCCGGCGCCAATGCGCATCAAAGACGGGTCCGCAAAGCGTATGAGAGGGGATCCCACCGGCGAACTTTCCTGAAGGGAATCGGGCTCATGAAGGGTTGCAACAGCCCTGCTGCACCCCTGCCACCGCCAGAAACGGACGACGACATCGTCTTTAAATAGCGGGGTCCGTCTTGGGTCTGGAGCGGGTCTGCGACCACTCCGTAGACAACTGCTGGCGGAGGGCTTCAAATTGCCCTGCGCAGATTGCCTCCCGGATCTTGGTCATCAGATCCTGGAAGAAGGCCGTATTATGCCAACTCAGCACGATGGCTCCAAGATATTCACCGGACCGGATCAGATGATGAAGGTAGGCCCGGGAATAGTCCTGACTGGCCGGACAGGGCACGCGTGCATCCACCGGGCTGAGGTCCTCTGCGAATTTCGCATTTTTCAAATTGATCGGTCCATCCCAGGTCCACGCCTGACCATGCCGACCGCTTCGCGTGGGAAGCACACAATCGAACATATCCACACCCCGCGCAACCGCTTCAACAAGATCGATGGGCTTCCCAACGCCCATCAAATAACGGGCCAGCCCATGCGGCAGATACGGCATGGTCTGATCCAGTGTTTGACACATAGCATCATGGCCTTCTCCG
>CAJXMY010000116.1 GCA_913056435.1 uncultured Hyphomonadaceae bacterium
TGTGCTGGTAGTGCCCAATCACATTGCCGTCGGCGGCCTTCATGTACTCGACCCGGCCAAGTTCGATCTTTTCCTTGAGGGTGATCTTCAACTCCTCGAGGTCGGCGTCGTCGGCGCTGACCGCGTCGGGTCCACCGGCAAGCACCGCAGCGAGCATGCGATCGGCGGCTTCTTTGAACTGGTCGGAACCGGCCACGAAGTCGGTCTCGCACTTCAACTGCACCATCGCCGCCACGCCCGATTCGACAGCCAGGGCGATGACGCCCTGGTCGTTGTCGCGGTCGTCGCGCTTGGCCGATGCGGCCAGGCCCTTCTCACGGAGGAACTGCTTGGCGGCTTCCATGTCACCGTCACTTTCGACAAGCGCCTTCTTGGCATCCATCATTCCTGCGCCACTTCGGTCGCGCAGACTCTTCACGAGGGCAGCTGTTATCTGAGCCATCGTATCCATCCTCTTGGTCAGTAAAATTATTTAGGCGTCGGCCTTATCTTCAGCGACAACAGCAGGTTCACCCGGTGCGTTCTCGCCGGCTTCATCGGCAGCCTCAGCGGCATCCACGGCGGCAAAGTCGGCCTCGACGAGCGCCGCAAGATCCTCAGCTTCACCAAGATCAATTCCGAGCCCCGCGGAGCCCTCGGCCAGTCCATCAAGCGCCGCGTCGGCGATCAGATTACAGTAGAGGGTAATGGCCCGGACAGCATCATCGTTTCCGGGAAAGGGGAAATCTGCATCACTCGGATCACAATTGGTATCAATCACGGCCACCACGGGGATACCGAGCTTGCGTGCCTCTTTGATCGCAATCGCTTCCTTGTTGGTGTCGATAACAAAAATAATGTCCGGAAGTCCGCCCATATTGGCGATCCCACCAAGCGCTTTATCCAATTTCTCCCGTTCCCGCTCAAGATTGAGAAGCTCTTTCTTGGTTAGCAGGGAATTGTCCTTGTCAGCGAGCAGCTCCTCAAGCTCCCGGAGCCGTTTGATCGAATTGGAAACCGTGGACCAATTGGTCAGTGTCCCGCCCAGCCAGCGATGATTCATGTAATACTGGGCGCAGCGTGCCGCCGCCTCAGCAACAGGTTGGGAGGCCTGACGCTTGGTGCCAACAAAAAGAACACGTCCACCTTTGGCGACCGTATCACGAACCTGCACCAGAGCTTGGTGCAGCAAGGGAACGGACTTTGACAGATCGAGAATGTGAATACCCGACCGAGCGCCGTAGATGAATGGCTTCATCTTGGGGTTCCAGCGGTGGGTCTGGTGTCCGAAATGCACCCCTGCTTCGAGGAGCTCACGCATGGAGAACTCAGGCAATGCCATGATCATTTTCCTTCATCCGGTTGACCGGCACGGACGACAATTGGCGTTCACCGGAACACCAACACCGGAAGGCCCGCGCATCGGGGGTTGATGCGCGCCTGTATACTCGCTTTGCCGGACAGAGCAATAGCCGGTTTCAGACAACGGCCCGTTGCACCACACCTTCAAGCCGCCAAATGATCGACCCGCGCCACACCAGGTGCTGTTTTCAGCGCTCTTAGGGCCTCAAGACCCGTGGCGTAGGTGTCAGGCAGGCGCAGCGTCACGGCCCGGCCACATTGTGTGGTCAGGCGGACGTAAATCGTGCCCCGATCAGCCCCCGGTGCGGCCTTGAGGCGCGCCGCAATGGCCGCCAAACCCTCAATTTTCGCCCCGCGCTCCAACCGAACACTCAAGGCTGGCGCTTTCTTTCCAATTCGGGCCCGTTCAATTGGCTGCACCCGTCGAACCGATAACCGGATCTCATCCTCACGACGTCGAACATCCGCCGTCACAACCACCGCAGCCCCGGGTTCAAGCATGTCCCGAACCTCCATCAGGATCTCCGGCATGATGCTTAATTCCACCTCTCCCGTGGGATCCGACAAAGTGAGAAAGGCAAATTTCCCTCCAGAACGCGCCGGCTTCTCAACACGCTGGCGCACGACACCAATGAGTTCCAGAGGACGCCCGTCCATGGCCTGCCCGGCGACATCAATGGACAGCGTAATACGGCCTTCTTCAAGGCCATCGAGAACATCGTCCAGGGGATGGCCACTGAAATAGAACCCGATTGCTGAAAATTCTTCGTCCAGCTTTTGCTGCATATTCCAGGCGCTTGCCTGTGGCAGAGTCGGACGCATCGCTGGTTCTGTATCTCCGAAAAGGCCACCCTGTCCCCCGGCACGGTCCTCAGCGGAAGCAACGGCCGCAGCGGCCAGAACCGGCGCCGCGGCGAAAGCCCGAGCCCGACTGGGTTCCAGCCGGTCAAATGCGCCGGCGCGGGCAAGCTGCTCAATGCATTTACGGTTTACATTACGAGGATCCACCCGCTCCGAGAAATCGTGTAAATCGCGGAAGGCGCCGCCGGCATCACGCTCCAGTACCATGTGCGACATAGCCTCTGGGCCAACACCCTTCAGGGCGCCGAGCGCGTAGACAATTGCACCATCCCTGACATCGAAATCTGCCATGGAGGCATTCACATCCGGTGACATGACAGGAATTTTCAGTCGGCGGGCCTCTTGAAAAAACGCCGCGAGCTTATCGGTATTATGCAGATCCAGACTCATAGAGGCCGCCAAAAAAGCGACCGGAAAGTGACATTTTAGATAGGCCGTCTGATAGCCAATCAGGGCATAGGCTGCAGCGTGAGATTTGTTGAACCCATAACCCGCGAACTTTTCCATTGTATCGAAGATCTGATTGGCCAGATGTTCATCAATTCCCTTTCGCTCAGCCGCCCCCTCGATAAACCGACGGCGCTGTGCAACCATCTCCTCCAGCTTTTTCTTTCCCATCGCCCGACGGAGAAGGTCAGCCTCTCCCAGCGAATAGCCAGCGATTTCCTGTGCCATCCGCATTACCTGTTCCTGATAAACAGGGACGCCGTAAGTGGCTTCGAGGATAGGTTGCAGATCAGGGTGTTGATAGGTCACCGTCTGGGGATCTTCCTTACCCGCGACGTAAACTGGGATATTGTCCATAGGACCGGGCCGGTAGAGTGATATAATGGCGATCACATCCTCTATGTTCCCGGGCCGAACCTTACGTAGCGTGTCGCGCATCCCCTGACCTTCAAGCTGAAACACGCCCAATGTGTGACCTGAGGCCATCAGCTCATACGTTGCCGCATCATCAAGTGTTTCCCATTCCGGTCCGACGTCTGCGCCATCCCGCCGGATGAACTTCAGCGCCCGGTCAATGACTGTTAGCGTTTTAAGGCCAAGAAAGTCGAACTTTACCAGCCCAGCGGCCTCCGCCCATTTCATGTTGAATTGTGTGGCGGGAAGATCTGCGCGCGGGTCTCTATACAGCGGGACAAGCTCCTGCAGAGGACGATCCCCTATGACAACACCCGCCGCATGAGTGCCGGCATTCCGATACCGCCCTTCCAGCGCAAGTGCCGTCTGGAGCAATTCCCCCACGCGCGGATCATTGCTGATTTCTTCATCAAACTTCGGCTCGTCTTCTATGGCGTCCTTAAGTTTGGGGGGCTTCGCGGGGTTGAACGGGATCAGCTTGGCAAGACGATCGACCTGACCGTAACTCATTTGCATGACACGCCCCACATCCCGCACCACGGCCTTTGCCTGCAACGTCCCGAAGGTGATGATCATGGCCACCGAATCCGATCCATATTTATCCCGGACATAGCGAATGACCTCGCCCCGGCGTTCCTGACAGAAGTCGATATCGAAGTCCGGCATCGAAACACGTTCGGGGTTCAGGAACCGCTCAAAAAGCAAATCGAAACGCAGTGGATCGAGATCGGTAATCGTCAATGACCAGGCCACCAGCGATCCGGCTCCCGACCCCCGGCCCGGCCCCACGGGAATATTCTGAGACTTTGTCCATTTGATAAAATCGGCGACGATCAGGAAATAACCGGGGAAGCCCATCTTTCCGATCACATCCAGCTCGTAATCCAGGCGCTGGGTATATTCCTCTGGGGACGCATAGAGCTTGGGCGCAACGGCAATACGCGCCTCCAGACCCTCTCGGGCCTGAACCCGTAACTCCTCTATTTCGGAGCGGGTGCCATCGCCAAAACCAGGCAAGATCGGTGAATGGGTCACTGCCCGCACGGCGCAGCGACGGGCTATCTCGGCGGTCGCTTCTATCGCCTCCGGCAGGTCCGCAAACAAAGCGCGCATCTCATCCTGCGTCTTCAGATATTGATTGGCCGCAACACTGGGGCGATCTTCCACGCCGAGATAGGTGGAGTTGGCGATACATAACATTGCATCGTGAGCCGGTGCGTCCTCAGCAGCCATGAAACGGGCATCATGGGTCGCCACGATTGGCAAATTGAGCTCGTAGGCCAACTGCAGAAGTCCCGATTCACTTGCTCGCTCATCAGCCCGGCCATGTCGCATGATTTCGACATAACACCGGCCCGGATAGCTGCCCGACAGATCCTGCAGACGGGACCGCGCTTCATCCATCCGACCTTTAAGCAGGGCTTGAGCCACCTCACCCTGCGGCCCACCCGTCAGGAGCAGCAAACCCTCCGTATTAGCGAGGAGGGAGCTCCTACGAAGTCGTGGAACGCCATCTTCAGCGCTCAGATAAGCCTCCGAGGACAGCGCCATGAGCCGTTGATAGCCCGTTTTGGTCTGCGCATAGAGCGACACCCGCGACAGCGTTTCTTGATGGGCCTCATCTGTAACGTCAAAACAGCACGCCATAATCGGCTGAATCCCGGCATTTGAAAGGCTTTCGGAAAGTTCCAAGGCGCCGAAAAGATTGTTGTGATCGGTCACTGCGACGGCTGGCATGGCGTTCTCGACGCACCAGGTCGTTAACGCCTTTGTCTCAATCATACTCTCAAGAAGTGAGAACCCGGTCCGGACAGCTAGATGAATAAAAGGCGCTTGGATCAACAAAACCTCCAGGTCAATCGCCAGAGAATACCCGACTCCAGTCCAGAACAAAAGGGGAACTCAGGTGAAGTCTGTGAGTTTCCCCTCTGACAAGGTCAGAACGCGGTCCATGTGGCAGGTCAGCCCCAGATTATGCGTTGCGATCAGGACAGCTGCGCCTTCGTGTCGGGCCATGCGGATCAAGGTTGCAAAGACACGATCTGTCGTGGCTGGATCAAGATTTCCCGTCGGTTCATCCGCAATGATCAAGCGTGGATCATTGGCTAAGGCGCGGGCGATGGCAACACGTTGTTGCTCACCACCAGACATCTGGCCCGGCTGATGACGACCGCGGTGCCCCAGACCCATCTCCTCGAGCAGATCCCGAGCCTTTTCGCGGGCCTGCCGGCGCCCCGTCCCACCGACCATGAGCGGCATTGCGATATTGTCGATGGCATTGAACTCGGGCAGAAGGTGATGGAACTGATAAACAAAGCCGAGCTTCTCCCGGCGTAGACGGGTCCGCCCTGCATCGTTCAATGCTGTGCAATCCTCACCCTCGAGGAGAACTTTGCCGCCCTCCGCCTTTTCCAGAAGGCCTGCCGTGTGAAGAAGTGTCGACTTCCCCGAGCCAGACGGCCCGACCAGTCCAACCAGTTCTCCCTCATTCAACCTCAAATCGGCACCTTGAAGAACTCGAAGGATCCCGGCCTCAGAACGATACTCCCGCACAATATTCCGAAGTTCCAGCACCGCCGCCATTATTCAAACCTCAACGCTTCGACAGGATCGAGCCGTGCGGCAGACCAGGCGGGCCAGAGTGTCACGAGGATCGACATGGCCATGGCCCAAAGTGTGGTAAAGATCGCTTCCCCCCAGTTCAGTTCGGCCGGCAAACCATCCAATCCGTAAACGTCGGGAGGAAAAATCGGGCGCCCGATGACAAAACTGATACCCTGTTCGACAGCTGATATATTTAGAACAATCGTTACACCCAGTAGCAGGCCCATCATCGCGCCCGCCAGCCCCAGCAGCCCTCCGATCATGACAAAAACCCGCATCACCGATCCGCGGGATGTTCCGATAGTGCGCAGGATTGCAATATCTCGCGTCTTGTTTTTGACCAACATCACAACGCCTGTGATGATGTTCAGCGCGGTAATCGTAATCAGGATCAGCATGATCACCCGCATCATGCCCCGCTCCGCATTGAGCGCCCCCAGATAGGCGGCGCGCTGACGCTGCCAGTCATCCATGATGAAACGCGGACCAATGAGCTGACGGATGGTCTCGCGCGCCTCACGCGTTTTCATGGGATCATCCAAACGTACATCAATAAACTCGTACCCGTCATCAAAATTGAAGAAGAGCTGAGCCTGAGGCATTGGCATCAGGATGAAGAGCTTATCCAGTTCCACGCTGCCGGTCTCGAATGTATCCGCTACCGTATAGGCTTTGCGTCGAGGGGTGACACCGAACGGTCCTTGGGTTCCCTCCGGTGCGATCAGTGTCACACGGTCGCCAGGGGCAAGACCCAAGTCGGCCGCAAGAAAGCGGCCAATATAAATCCGGTCACCTCCGAACCGACCCTGCCCGAACCCATCTCGGGCGGCCTTTTCTGCTCCACCCTCCAGAAATGGAAGATGGTCGAGATCCTGAACCCGGACCCCGCGCACCGCAGCCCCAATTTTCGCATAGTTGGTGGATGCCAGAACCTGCTCCTCGATAACCGGAGATGCACTGGCAATCCCATTCAGTTCCGGCAAGGAGCGAACAATAAGGTCGATCTCGGGAGCCGGCTCCTCAAGAACTTGAACAAAAACGTGACCTTGCCCCCCAAGAAGCGCATTCAGAAGCGTCGATCTGAAGCCACTCATAACCGACATGATAACAATTAAAGCGGTCACCGCGAGCATAATGCCAATGAAGGAAATAATTGAAACCAGAGAGACGCCACCATCGGCTCGGCGCGCCCGCAGGTAACGCCAG